>JAXMLI010000076.1:0-4148 GCA_034368785.1 Smithellaceae bacterium
AAGTAGTTCTGGATTCCCGCCTTCGCGGGAATGACGGGTTGGGTACTTTTTACGAGGGCGTCAAGATTCCGATCGCCCGTGATTTGACGATCAAGGTGATCATCTGGCCGATCATCCAAGGACGGTTCCGGGGGGCACACGAAAGCCACTTTTGAATTCGCGGACCGGCAGGGCCTTCCTGTTTTCCCATTGGAGGATCTTCAACAACACATAACCATCAGCTACGGCCACGGAAATGCCCTGATCCGTAAGAATTACCGCACCGGGGGGGTCCTTGACCGGCGCCGCCAGGCCTTCCGCCTGAATTATCTTCAGGAGTTTCCCCCCGACTAAGGTGTGGGCGCCGGGGGAGGGAGAAATGCCCCGGATCAAATCTGTTACCTGCTTTACCGTTCCAGACCAGTTGATCAGGCACTCTTCCTTGCAGACCTTCGGGGCCAGGGTCGCCTGCCCGTGATCCTGGGGCAGCGGTTTCAAGTCGCCCGAGATGGCAAGGTCGATGGTTTTCAGGAGCAGGTCGCCTCCCAGCCGGGCCAGCCGGTCATGTAATGACCCATAGGTTTCGTCAGGATAAATGGGCAACTCCTCCTGGAGGAGAATATCGCCCGAATCGAGACCCTCATCCATGGCCATGATGGTTACGCCCGTTACCCTGTCCCCGGCCATGATGGCGCGGTTGATCGGGGCGGCGCCGCGATATTTAGGCAAGAGCGATGGATGAATATTGAAACAGCCCAGCGGAGGGGCCTGCAGAATCGCTCTGGGCAGAATCTGGCCGAAGGCGGCAACGACGATCAACTGGGGGGACAGCTCGGCCAGGAGCGGGAGGAACTCCGCGCTCGCGACCCGTTCAGGCTGAAATACGGGCAATCCATGCGCCAGGGCGAAGGCCTTTACGGGGGAGTGGGCAATCAGTTTGCCTCTCCCTTGCGGACGATCCGGCCGGGTTACCACGCCGGCCAAGGCATAACCGCCTTTCACCAGCGCGGCAAGGGGTGCCAGGGCAAATTCCGGTGTTCCCATGAAAAGTATCTTTGGCTTTTCCATCTTTGATGGTCTCGTAAAAAAAGTAAAAAATGTTAGTTTCGGGACGGCTTTGTAAAAAGTCCGCAGGCGAGGCGCGCAAATCCCGAGGAATGAGGCGTCGGGGGAGGGGGCTTGTTCCGGAAGCCCAAAGGGATCGGAACGTGTCCCCGGAATACGCCGCAAGCCTGCCCCCGCGAAGGCGGGGGAGGGATGCAGCGCAACGCAGCATCCGGACTTATTACGAAGTCGTTACTACATGAAGTTCAGGGGGTCCACATCGACCTGTATTTCTATCCGGGGGATCCGTCTGGCCAGGGTCATAACCTCTTTCGTGAGGTTGTGCAGGAGGGTCAGATCCTGTCCCTTGAACAGGAGCTGCCAGCGGTGACGTCCTTTTATCACCCCAAGAGGTGATTGAGCGGGGCCTGCCACTTCTATCTCGACATTTCGACAGAGTTCCCGCACTTGCGTCCCCAGCAGTCTGATCCCTTCCCCTCCCCCATCGGCATCCCGGCTGGAAAGGTGAAAATTCACCAGTCGGGAAAAGGGGGGGTATCGCAGGGCGCGGCGAAAACCTATTTCTTCCGTGTAAAATGCCTCATAGTCATGATCCCGGGCGCGCTGGATCGCATAATGGTCCGGATTGAAGGTCTGAATAAAAACCTGCCCGGGCAGATCTCCCCTCCCCCCGCGGCCCGATACCTGGATCAGGAGCTGACAGGTCCGTTCGGCAGCCCTGAAATCCGGCAGGTTGAGAGAGACGTCGGCCAGGATGACCCCGACCAGGGTCACCCCGGGGAAATCATGCCCCTTGGCGATCATCTGGGTGCCCACGAGGATGTCGATATCACCGCTGCCGAGCTTTTTGAACATCTGCAGATAAGATTCCCTGCCGCTCATGGTGTCCCTATCCATCCGGGCGATTCTGGCGCCGGGAAAGGCCCGGATGATTTCCTCTTCTATCCTCTCGGTGCCCACCCCGATCTTCTTTAGAGCCCCCCCCTTGCAGTTGGGGCAAATCTCGCTTACCTCTACGGTATAGTCGCAATGGTGACATTTCAAATATTCCTGTTTCTGGGGGCCGGCAGGTCGGTGGTGGGTAAGGGAGATTGAACAGTTGCGACAGCGAAACACATGCCCGCAGTCGGTGCATACCACCAGGGTATTGAATCCCCGACGGTTCAGAAACAAGAGGGTCTGCCCTCCCGCGGCCAGATTTTTCCGGATGGCGATCGTGAGGGGTTCTGAAAAGAGAATCCTGTTACCATACCTTTTCAGATCGACAATCTCCACCCGGGGGAGAGGGCGGCTCAACACCCGTTCGGGCAAAGACAAATAAGAGTACTTCCCGGTTCTGGCATTATAGTATGTCTGGATATCCGGCGTGGCAGTGCCCAAAACTACCGTAGCCCCCGCATATCTGCCCTTTACCAGGGCGAGGTCTCTGGCGTTGTATTTGAGCCGGTCGTCCTGTTTGTAGGAAGCATCATGCTCCTCGTCCACGATGATCAGCCCCGGGTCCTTGACCGGGGCAAAGATAGCGGAACGGGCGCCCAGGATGATGCTGATTTTACCATGGAAGATCCCCTGCCACTGGCGGAACCGGGTGGACTCGCTCACGCCGCTGTGCAGGGTGGCGATAGGTTCGCCGGGAAACCTTCCTTGTATTCGGTTCAGGAGCTGGGGGGTCAGGGCGATTTCCGGCACCAGATAGATAACCGCTTTGCCGAGGCGCAAGGTCTCTTTTATCGCCTGCAGATACACCTCGGTTTTACCGCTGCCGGTTACCCCATGAAGCAGGAAGGGTGAAAAAACTCCCTTTGCCACGGCGGCGGTTATGGCCCTCAGGGCCTCAGCCTGGGGGCCGTTGAGGATAATCTGCTGCCCGCCGGGGAGGGTTGGCAAGGGATGTGCCGCCTCTCTGCCCTGATCGATCTCTATTTCCTCGGCCAGGCCCTTTCTGATCAGGGCTCGGGCAACAGCACTGCTGCTGCCTGCCTGGAGAGGAAGGTCAGAAAGGGGGGAGGGGCCCTTGATTTTCAGATATTCCACCAACGCGGATTGTTTTAACGAAAGTCCGACCGAGACCGGGAGGGGATTTTTCAAGCGGATTCCCTTCCGTTTCTGGGGATGTTTCCCGTCGGGGATCATTTCGTGAAGGGATTTTCCGAAGGGATAATGGTAATAACGCGCCACCCACTGGTAAAATTCAAGGTCTTTCTCATGGAACCGGGGCTCCCCGGAAGGGCATTCAATGATCTCTTTTATCTCG
Source organism: Smithellaceae bacterium (assembly GCA_034368785.1). Taxonomy (GTDB): domain Bacteria; phylum Desulfobacterota; class Syntrophia; order Syntrophales; family CAMTWB01; genus CAMTWB01. The sequence goes on from JAXMLI010000076.1 coordinate 3,299, forward strand.
GCGATTTCCGTGGATTCGACCGTTTCCACCACGTAACCCTTGACCCTCTTTTTTCCCAGGGGCACGATTACTTGAACGCCGGGCGCAGTCACATCGCAGAGCGAGGCAGGCACCCGGTAGGTCAGGAGTTTATCGAGTGGCGCAAAGACCGCAACAAGGGCGTAGCGATGAGGGGACATGGGAGATTCAGCTGGCATAAACGATTGGTCAGGCTGAAGGCTGAAGGATCTATTCACCCTTTAGTTTTTCGATCTTTTCCTGTTTTGTTTTACAATCGATGCACTGGGTAGTGACCGGACGGGCAATCAGCCTTTTGTCCGAAATGGGACCGCCACAGTCTTCGCAGATGCCGAAAATGCTGTCATCTATCCTCTTTATGGCCTCCTGCATCTTGGTGATGAGTTTACGCTCGCGGTCCCTGATGCGCAGCTCAAAGTTCCGATCCGACTCCAGGGATGCCCGGTCTGTCGGGTCAGGAAAATTTTCCTTGGCGTTGGCCATCTCAGACACGGTGCGATCCGCCTCTTCCAGTAGCTTGTTGACCTCTGCCGTCAGCATATCTCTAAAAAATCTTAATCTTTCCGGTTTCATCAGTTCTCCATGACCTCACGGAAGATATCGTTATTCTTACTTGAAGGGGGTGCCTTATATCCCATGTTGATCATATTGTAAAGGGAAATTGACGGCCGCTGAAAAAGTCCACTGCCGCCGCCAATGATGTTGATATTTGACCTCCGATATTGTAGAAGCCCTGTAAGGAGGACGCCCTCGTAAAAAGTAGCAAAAGCCTGGAATTTAGGACGGCTTCGTAAAAAGGCCCCCCGCCTCCGCGGGGGCAGGCTGCGGCAAG
>JAXMLI010000077.1:0-4574 GCA_034368785.1 Smithellaceae bacterium
GGGATGGGGTCAAATGACAGTTCTGCCACTAGAACCCCATCCCCCTCCTAACCTCCCCCTTGAAGGGGGAAAAACAAAACCCGAGCCAAAAAGGATATTTATGGATGACGCAAAAAGCTAACCGGACATTACCCGTTAAAACAGGCGCATGCTTTATCCAGCGAGTCGCCGTCTTCCACAGAGAGCAGTTTTATATTCCTGTCGATCCGCTTGATGATGTTTACCAGCGTCCTTTTTGGTCCCAACTCCACTACTGTATCAACCCCCATAGACACCATCCTGACGATGGTTTCCTGCCATCTGACGGGCGAGGTTATCTGCCGCATTAAAAGCCCCGTGGCGTTGTCTTTCGTATAGAAAATATCCGGCGCGCAATTCGGGATCACCGGGAATATGCCCTCTTGAAACGGGATTCCGTCAAGATGGACCTTGAGCGCCAGGGCGGCCCCTGCCAGTAGCCCGCAGTGACATGGAACGCTGATCGGCAGCCTTACCGCCTTTACACCGGCGCGTTCTCCGGCCAGGGCGACGGCCCTGTCCACCGCGGAGCTGTTCCCGGAGACCACCACCTGTCCCGGGGCATTAATAATCGAAACGGAAACAACCGCGCCCGCGTCACTTGCCGTGGCGCAAAGGCCCGCCACGTCCTCTTCGTTCAATCCCAGGATGGCCGCCATCGCCCCCGCGCCGACGGGCGCCGCTTCCTGGTGATATCCTGCCCGGGCCTTTACCAGCGGAAAGGCCTGAGAATCTTCGATAATCCCCGCAGCGGCCAGCGCGGCATATTCCCCCACGCTGTGACCGGCCACCACGGCCGGCAACAGCTTTACCCTTTCGGCAAAAACCCTGTATATGGCCAGATTGCACGTCAGGACGGCCAATTGCGTATTCTCGGTGAGGTCGAGGGCCTCCCGTGGTCCGTAAAAACACAGATGGGCCAGATCCATTCCCAGAATATCAGAAGCGGCGGCGAATACATCTCTTGCGGCCTGATATTTCAGATACAGATCCTGCCCCATCCCCACATGCTGTGTGCCCTGCCCGGGGAACACAAAGGCAATCCTTCCCATATCATCCACCCAAAACCGGAGGGATCAGGAAACATTCTCCATGGCGATAACTTCACGGCCCTTGTAAAAGCCGCAGTGGGGGCAAACCCGATGGGACAGTTTCGGCTTGGTGCAGTGTGGGCAGGGATTCGACCCCGGGGCGGTGATGGCATCATGGGCCCTTCGCATGTTTCTTCTTGTTCTCGAATGTCTCTTTACTGGATTTGGCATGATTTTGTTCCTTAATCGTTTCTAGTTATTTTTTAAATTAAAATCCTTGAGGACGGAAAAACCTGTGTTTATCAGTTTCGGATTGCAGCTGCAGGAACTGTTGTTGAGGTTTGTTCCGCAATGGTGGCACAGCCCGCGGCAGTCGTCGCGGCAGAGGGCCTTCATGGGCAGTTGCAGGACAATCTGCTCAAATATAATTGGATCCAGGTCCAATGAATCCCCCTCGCAAAAAATAAAGTCCAGTTCATCGGGAGAAAGTTCCTCCTGGCTTGGTTCCTGCTCGGGAGGCGGGACCAGGGCATATCTGAAATCCGTCAGGATCGGAATGCTTGTCTCTTCCAGGCAGCGGGAACAACCCAAACGCGCTGTTGTTTCCAGGCGACCGGACAAGACCCAGGCGCCCACGGCCCGGGCGAGTTCGCATACGACCACAACCGGCGACAGATTGAACCCCGGCTCTGCTCCCTCGATAAGATGGGAAAACCAGCCGCCTTCTTTCGTAAACCGGAAGTCTTGCCTCTCCTGAGGCATATGGAGGTTGATCTTCAATTTTCAGGTCGTCTAAATATTCGTGTTGTTTTCCGGGGAAATGTTGTATCAAACCCCGTCGGTCCCGCCCTGAGGACCCCCACCCCGCGCCCCCCCGGACGCTGGCAATGGAAAGGCGGGAACTTAATTATAAAACACGCCCCCTGTCAAGGGATAATTTGCGTTTTGGCCATCCTCAGGCCGGGATACTATTAGTAGATATAACCTGACAAAGCAAGCTGGAAAATAAGACCGCCGTGAATCAAGGGGCTAATAATGACGCAGATAATTGATTCTTCTCCCCCTGTTGCAAAGATCATCATGGTCTCCCGGGAGAAGTGTACCGGGTGCGGTCGCTGCGAGCTTGCCTGCTCCTTCCGGCATTTTGGCTCCTTTGCCTCCGCCTGTTCCCGGATTCGGGTCCTGAAGGTGGATGATTCCTACCTGCCCAGCCTTTGCGGCGCCTGCGAGGACGCGACCTGTCTTAAGGTCTGCCCGGTAAACGCCCGGGTCAGGCTCGGGAATAACGCGGTGGAAACAGACGAAGATCGCTGCCTTGGCTGCCGTGCCTGTATCTATTCCTGTCCATTTATGGCGCCCGTAATCTCGCCTCTGACAAAAAAAACCATCACCTGTGACCAATGCGCTGGTGAGGAAACTGGTCCCTGGTGCGTGGAGGCCTGCCGGAAAGAGGGGGCCTTGCGGTTTGTGGCCCTCAAGGCCGCCCCCAGGTCCCGGGCCAATGCCGTTGCCGAGTCCTGGAAAGGGATTATGAGCGGACCAAAGGCTTTCACCCGGGAGAGGGAGGAGACAGGGCACGAAGTTGATGGATCTTTGAGGCTAAGAGGGGGAATTCAGCCATGAAGATTCTTATAATCGGTGGCGGAATCGCCGGAAACGAGGTAGCCGCCCTTCTGGCCGGGCAAAATGGGATGGAATTGACGATCCTCTCCGCGGAGAGCCATCCCGAGTATGACCCCTGCAGCCTTCCCTATTACGTAGGCGGGGTAATTTCCCGAAACGCCGTTTTCCGCAAGAACCGGTCCTTCTATGAAAAGGCGGGGATTAAACTGGTACTGGATAGTCCGGTCGTGACGATCAACAGCACCTTAAAGACGGTAACGACGATCCGGGGTGAAGAGTACCCCTACGACAGGCTGGTGCTGGCCCACGGGGGAAGCCTTTTCATCCCCCCCATACCCGGAATTGACCAGCAGGGGGTGTTTAGCTGCAAAAGCCTCGATGAGGCGGATCGTCTCGCCGGCGGGGGAGGTGGCCGGGCCGTGGTGATCGGTTCGGGCGCCATCGGGGTGGAGGTGGCGGAGGCCTTGAAGCGCCGGGACTGTGAAGTGACCATCGTTGAGGTTTTACCCTGGATACTCCCCGCCCTTTTCGATGAGCCCGGCGGGCGGCTCATGGAGCGCGCCTTGGCGGACTTGGGCATCCGCGTTTTTACCAGTGAGCGGGTCCAGACCATCACCGGCAACGGCAAGGTCTCCGGAGTAGTCACGGACCGGCGGGAGATCCCCTGTGATACCGTCGTAATCGCCACGGGGGTCATCCCGGGGAAGGCCCTGGCGGAGACGGCGGGGCTGGCCACGGGAAGGGGCATCCTCGTTGATGACCGCATGTCCACTTCCGTGGAGGATATCTATGCCTGCGGCGATTGCGTCGAGACCCCCGATGCCTGCACCGGCGAGCTGGGACTGTACCAGTTGAAGCACAATGCGATCGACCAGGCCCGGGTGGTGGCCCGAAACATTTTGGGAAGGGAGATCCGGTATCCGGGGGGCTATGTCTTTGCACGGGTGCACTTCTTTGACACCCACGGGGTAACTTTTGGCAAGTCGGTACGGAGTCTCTCCTGTGAACCGTCTTCCCTGCGCATCATGGAAACAACAAAAGACAGGGATTACCTGAGGATCATCCTCAAGGACGAGATGATTGTGGGCGGCCAGGCGATCGGCCGTTTCGCCGATCTCACGGGCCCGCTGATGGCGGCCATGTGGCGGAGGGAAAAGGTCGGCCCCCTCCTGAATGGTTCCGCAGAGAAAACCCCTCCCCTTTCCTCTTTTCCCTGGCTGCGTCGGGGAGGCAGCGGCCTGTTCGGCAGCCCCGGAGACCTGAACCGCCCCTTATAATCCCAGTTCCTGGCTTATCTCCTGCATCGCCGCGATTCCCAGGGTCACAAATTCCTCCAGGGTCAATCCCAGCTCCGTGCAACTGCCGATCTGGGGCCGGTTAGCCCCCCGGGCAAACCCCTTTTCGCCGAAACGTCCCAGGACGAACTGGGGGGTCACGACAGAGAGGCTCTTTTCCGGCCGGATCAGGGCCGCCGCGGTAATCAGCCCCGTGAGGGGATCGACGGCATAAAGCGCCCGGTCCAGTTTGCTCTCCCGGGGCGCGCCGTGGCGTTCGTTGTGGGCCAGGACGGCGTAAACGATCCGGGGATCGAGCCCCAGTTCGGCGAGGAATTGGCTTCCTTCCCGGGAATGACGGGCCGGATCGTCCCGCGTGGCATCGTAATCTATGTCGTGAAGAAGTCCGGCGAGACGCCAGATTTCCTCATCCTCCCCGAAGTGTGCGGCCACAGCGCCCATGATCGCCTCTGTGGCGAGCGAGTGTTTCACCAGATTGCCGTTGCTGACTCGTTCTTTAAGCAACGCGAAGGCCTCTTGCCTGGTCATTGCCTCTTTTCTCCTTTAGTTTTTATTGACGACTTCGTAAAAAGCGACCCACGCCGCCCGGCGGCCCCACATCGGCAAG
>JAXMLI010000078.1:0-5363 GCA_034368785.1 Smithellaceae bacterium
TTTCGTGGGGTAATTGAAGGGAAGTTCTTGAAAATACTGTCCCATAGAAGAGAGTCCGACAAGGTTGTTATCGTTTATCAAAAAAAGGGGAATATATACGGGTATTTTCCACGGGACGAAATAATGATAGATTTTTTTGACGATAACGGAAGTCCCGTTAGTGGTGATAAAAACACTACTCCAGATAGACTTAGACATAATGAGATCAGAACAACAAACTTTCTCTTACCTAAGGGTACAAAATCATATCGTATATGGCTTATAGAATAAGAATAATTTGTGATGTATAAAAGTTGATGAACTCGTAAAAAATCGGGAAACCTCACATTTTGTCATTCCCGCGTAGGCGGGAATCTAGTGAATTCAATTACTTCTGGATTCCCGCCTACGCGGGAATGACGCCTTGGGTACTTTTTACGGGTTCGTCAACCTCTCCTTTGATCAGATGTCGAAAAAATAGATCCCCCAGCGCCGCGTCCGCGTACCTAAATCGCATCTGGTGGGATGAACATGATGGCCGCCAAAAAAACGTGCAGCCTTCAGATCCTCGCCCCGAGAGCCGCATAAACCGCTTTCCGATGTCTTATGCCGAGAATCCAGACCTCGGAGGCTACTACCTTGAACACAACACGGTAATCTCCCACGCGGAGCTTCCAGTAGCCCTGGAGGGACTTCCGCAAAGGTTCGCCGTAGTCCTGTGGCGCAGTCGCCAGTCTTTCCTCGACGGCCTTACGGAGTCTGTCTTTTGTCCTTCGGTCGATAAGAGGCAAATCATCAACCTGGACGGCGGGGTGGTAGTGCAGCGTAAAAGGCATGGGCTATTTCCAGGCTTTATCATGGGAAAGCGCCGTTTGCCTGTCAAACGTCTTCATCCGTGCATCGGCGAAAGTCGCCAGGAGGACATCTTCCCGCAATTCAATCGCCTCCCGGATCAGGTCACGGGCAAGGGTGGACATGGAAACGCCTTCCATAGCGGCAAGATCATGCAAAACGCCGTAAAGCGGCGGCTCGACAACAATGTTTACTCTCGGATTCTTGGCAGGCATGTTTCTATCCTTTCCTTCCTGATTAGTCCTATTGGTCATACGTGTAACACTTCAGACGCACCTCAGCAAGCCGAAAAATAAAGACTTGGGGCCGCATGGGGATATGCGCAATGGCGGCTGAGGACTAGAAAAGCAGCGCGAGACTGTCGGCCAGGGCCATCCCTTTCCGAGTGGGCGACAATCGTTCTCCCTCTTTAACGAGGAGACCATCTCGGATCAACCCCTGAAGGATCTCCTTCTTTTCCTCCCATAAATCCCGGTGATAATCTGTTCTTATACTTTCCAGATCAACGCCTCTTTTGGTCCGCAACCCCAGATAAATGGTCTCGGTCAGCAATTCCTCTTGGCTGAGTGTTTCGCCTTCCGTCACCAGGGTTGAACCCGGGACCAGGCCGGCCAGGTATCGTTCCAGGGAGGGCGGATTCCACCAGCGTCGGTTTCCCCTGAACGAATGGGCGCCGGGACCGATGCCCAGATAGGGGATGTGGCGCCAGTACTTGCTGTTATGCCGGGATTCATGGATTTTCCCCAGGGAAAAGTTGGAAACCTCGTAATGGTGGAAGCCCAGTTCTTCCAGGCGACGGGAGGTTTCCAGGAAGAAGGAACGCTGTTCTTCTTCGGCGGGCAGTTCAAATTCCCCGGCCCGTTGTCTCCTGCCTAGAGGCGTGTCTTTTTCGAGGGTCAGCTCGTAACAGGAGAGGTGGGTTATCGGGAGACTGGCGGCCAGGGTGAGCGAGGAGAGAAAAGCGGCGAGGTCTTCGGTGGGGGCGCCATAAATCAGATCGATGCCGATATTGTTAAAGCCTGCACGGTGGGCCTCCTCAATGGACCGCAGGGCCAGGCTGACATCGTGGCGTCTGCCCAGGAATTCCAGGGTTCCGTTGCTGAAGGATTGCACACCCAGGTTAATCCGGTTGAACCCGAGATCAAGGAGGTGACGGAAGGAAAGGTCGTCCCCCGGGTTTACCTCGATGGTGACCTCCGGGGGGCCGACAAGGGTAAATTTATCGGTGATCTCCCGCCAGAGGATGGAGAGTTTGTCGATGCCGAGGACGGAAGGGGTGCCCCCGCCCAGGTAAACCGTGTCAAACCGGGGGAATTCGGCCCGATATTGGTCCATTTCTCTAGCCGCCCCCGCGATAAAGGCCTCAACAAGCCCCATATCCGTGACGGAGTAGAAATCGCAATAGGAACATTTCCCCCGGCAAAAGGGGATGTGTAGGTACAAGCCGGGGAGGGGCGGGGCGTTATTCATGGGTAAGGGCTGTAGGCTTAAGGCCGAAGGCTTAAGGCTGAAAAACTTGGTCTTTAGCCTAAATACCGCCAGCAATGATGATTAATTAGAGGATGGATCAATCCCCGTCCGTTTTCAGCACCGCCAAAAAGGCGCTTTGGGGGATGGCCACCGAGCCGATCATCTTCATCCGTTTCTTTCCCTTTTTCTGTTTTTCCAGGAGCTTTCGCTTGCGCGAGATGTCGCCACCGTAGCACTTGGCCGTCACGTCCTTCCTAAAGGCGGTGATGGTGGTCCGGGCGATGATCTCTCCGCCGATGGCGCCCTGAATCGCGATCTTGAACATCTGTTTGGGGATCTCTTCCTTCAGCCTTTCGCAGGCCTGCAGCGCCCTCGACCTGGCCCGCTCCCGGTGGACGATCTGGGAAAGGGCGTCCACCTTCTCCCCGTTTACCAGGATGTCCATGAGCGCCAGGTTGCTCTCCCGATAATCGATCAATTCATAGTCGAAGGAGCCGTACCCCTGGGTGACCGATTTGAACCGGTCGTAGAAATCATAGATCACCTCCGACAGGGGCATTTCGTAAGTAAGATCCGCTCGTCCCGGCGCCGGATAATGCAGGATGGAGTTTACGCCGCGCTTATCCATGCAGAGTTTCATGACCGCGCCCAGATAGCGGTCCGGCAGGAGCAGGGAGGCCCGGATAAAGGGTTCCTCCGCCTTCTGGATGCTCATGGGGTCCGGGTAATGGGAAGGGTTGTCCACCTCGATTAACCTCTGGTCCCGCAGGATAAACCGGTAGCGGACACTGGGAACGGAGAGGATGATGGAGAGATCGTATTCCCTCTCCAACCGCTCCTGCACCACCTCCAGATGGAGGAGGCCGAGAAAGCCGCAGCGGAATCCCTGCCCCAGGGCCACGGAGGAATCCTTTTCGAAGACGAAGGAGGCGTCGTTGAGCTTGTATTTTTCCAGGGAATCGGCCAGGTCCTGGTAGTCATCCGAGGCGATGGGATAGATGGAGGCGAAGACGACCGGTTTGACCTCCTTGAAGCCCGGCAGCGACTTGGCGCAGGGCCGCTGGTCGTTCGTGATGGTATCGCCGTTGCGAACATCCGACACAGTCTTTACCCCGGCGATGATGTAACCCACATCACCGGCACCGAGCCGGTCGCACTTCTGGCGCTGGAGCAGGAAATGCCCCACCTCCTCCACCCGGTAGACGGCATTGTTGTACATCAGTCTGATGATGTCTCCGCTTTGCACGAACCCATCGAAAACCCGGCAGTGGATCACGGTGCCTCGGAAGGGGTCGTAATGGGCGTCGAAAATAAGCGCGGCCAGGGGTTCCTCCGCACTCCCCTTCGGGGGGGGAATCCTTTCCACCACGGCCTCGAGGATTTCCTCGATGCCCGTGCCTTCCTTGGCGGAACAGGCCAGGTGGCTTTCCGCGGGAAGTCCCAGTTCTGATTCTATCTGTTCGAGTATCCGGCCAACGTCCGCCGAAGGGAGGTCGATCTTGTTTATTACCGGGATGATCTCCAGGTCATGCTCGAGGGCCAGGTAAAGGTTTGCCAGGGTCTGGGCCTGGACCCCCTGGGCGGCGTCGATCAGGAGGAGAACGCCCTCACAGGAGGCCAGAGATCGGGATACCTCGTAGGTAAAATCCACATGCCCGGGCGTGTCGATCAGGTTAAGGGTGTACAACTGGCCGTCCTTGGCCAGGTAGGGCAGGGAAATGGCCTGGCTTTTGATCGTTATCCCCCGTTCCCGTTCGATGTCCATGTTGTCCAGGATCTGGTTCTGAAAATTACGGTCCGCCACGACACCGGTGTATTGAATCAAACGGTCGGCCAGGGTGGACTTGCCGTGGTCGATATGGGCGATGATGCTGAAGTTTCTGATATTGTTCATCGTAAATACTGGTATCCTAATCAAAAAGGCCCTCCCCAAGGGGAAGGCCTCTGGCGTTGTAAAGGACAGCCCTCAGGGGAGCCGGTGGAATATCTCCCGAGAAACCTCCGGCACAGGCGGAAGTCCGGCTATGGAGAGAACCTCTGTCTTATCTCTGAAAAAATCGATTGCCGCTGAGGTTCCCTGCCGGGAGTCGAAATAGATGGAGTGCCTCCTGTCGATCGCCTCTTCGTCCTGGTCGTCCTTGCGGGTGATGAGATCGCCGTTCCCGCATACCCGGCAGACATAACCTCCATCCTTCATGAGGGGCATGATCTCCGCGATGAAGACGTTGTTGGGATGGTTGTTGTCCACGGTGCATAATCTCCTTCCCATAATCCTTCTTTTGGCGGTCTGCCTGTCCAGGACGATTTCGATCACATAATCAAGGACAATCAGCTCTTTTGCCAGGGCCAGCCAAAGCGCCTCGGCCTGCGCCAGATTGCGGGGAAAACCGTCCAGGAGCCAACCGCTTTTTGCGTCTTTCTCCTTCAATCTGTTGAGGATCATCGGGATGGTTATCTCATCGGGAACCAACTCCCCTCGTTCGATGTAAGACCGGGCGGCATTGCCCAATTCGGTCCCCTGGTCGATATTTTGGCGGAAGATAACCCCCGTCTCGATATGAGAGATGGCGTATCTCTTGCCTATCGCCGCCCCCTGAGTCCCCTTGCCGCTGCCGTTTGGTCCAAAGAGAATAATGTTCATCGATCACCCAGAAAGGAAAATTTGACTTCTTGCGAGTTCGTCAAAAATGGCGCGGCCAACTGCCGCGCGTGATTACCTTGCTCAAGTGGTGCTGCAACTGGTGGCGGAACAGGAGGAGCAGGAAGAGGAACTGGTGTTGCCAAACTTGCCGCCGAAACGGGACATGAGCTTGCCTGTCCTTTTGGATCCGCACATCGGGCAGATTATTTCCAACTTTTCACTGATAGACCGGTGAAAGACCTCGAACGTTTCCTTGCACTTTTTACAGCGATACTCGTATATGGGCATCTATCGCCTCACGCTGAATAATCTTCCTCTAAAAACGGGAAGATGACGGTAATTCTTGGCAATCCGTTTCTATAGGAAGGCTCCTTCAAAGTCAAGACCATTTCAGTGTACGCCGGATCAGCCGGGAAGGGGG
>JAXMLI010000079.1:0-7102 GCA_034368785.1 Smithellaceae bacterium
AAGAGATATGTACTACCCGGTGTACAGACCCAGAAGGATGAGGAAGAACGAGAATTTCCGCCGGTTGATCAGGGAGACCAGGCTTTCCGTGGATAACCTGATGTTGCCCCTCTTCGTGGTGGAGGGCAAGGGGATCAGGAAACCTATTTCCTCCATGCCGGGCCAGTTTCAGCTCTCTATTGACCAGTTGGTCCTGGAGGCAGGGAAGGCAAAGGAGCTGGGGATACCGGCGGTTCTCCTTTTCGGGATACCCAAGAAGAAGGATGAACTGGCCTCCGGGGCCATCGTCAAAGACGGAATCATCCAGCAGGCCATCAGAAAGATCAAGGGGACCCTGCCGGATATCCTGGTGACCACGGACGTCTGCCTCTGCGAGTACACGAGCCACGGGCATTGCGGGATGCTCCACAAGGGCGACGTGGACAATGACACGACCCTGGAGGTTCTGGCCGAGGTGGCCCTGTCCCATGCCAAGGCCGGGGTGGATATGGTGGCCCCCTCGGCCATGATGGACGGCCAGGTCGGAGCGATCAGAGCGGCCCTGGATGAGGAGGGATTTGCCGAGACCCCCATCATGGCCTATGCCGCCAAGTACGCGTCGAGTTTTTACGGTCCCTTCCGGTAGGCGGCCGAGAGCGCGCCCCAGCAGGGAGACCGGAAATCATACCAGATGGACCCGGCCAATGCCAATGAGGCCCTGCGGGAACTTGCCGCCGATGTGGAGGAAGGGGCGGATCTGATCATGGTGAAGCCGGCCCTGGCCTACCTCGATATTATCCGTATGGCGAAAGAGGAGTTCGACCTGCCCCTGGCCGCCTACAACGTGAGCGGCGAATATGCCATGATCAAGGCGGCGGCGCAAATGGGCTGGCTGGACGGGGAACGGGCCATGATGGAGGCGCTGACCTCGATCAGGAGGGCCGGCGCGGATATCATCATCACCTATTTCGCCCTCGAAGCGGCGGAGTTGCTACGGCAAGGTAGATAGGCTGTAGAGCCATGCAACTCCTAAATTAATGTAGGGTGCGTTAGCGGCTTCATCGCGTAACGCACCTTCTCCCCATTTGTGAGAGAATCAATCATGCCAGAAAAAAGTAAAATACTGCCCAGTACCTTGAGAATGGTGGCCTGGGAGGTGACCAGGAGCTGCAACCTGGATTGCGTCCATTGCCGCGCCTCATCACGCCACGGGGCATACCCGGGAGAACTATCCACGGAGGCCGGGTTTCGTTTCCTCGACGAAGTGGCCAGTTTCAGCCAGCCGGTGATCATCCTTACGGGCGGGGAGCCGCTGATGCGGGAGGATGTTTTCGACCTGGCCGCCTATGGGACCGCCAAGGGGCTCCGCATGGTCATGGCTACCAACGGCACCCTCGTGGATGAGGGAACGGTGAAGAAGATGCTCGCTGCGGGAATCAAACGGGTGAGCATCAGCATCGACGGGCCGGAGCGGGAAAGTCACGACGCCTTCCGTCGCGTTCCGGGGGCCTTCGACGGGGCGATGGCCGGGATCGAGGCGATGAAAAAGGGGGGGATGGAGTTTCAGATAAATACCACCATCACCCAGCTTAACCTTCCGCAACTCGCGGAGATCCATGATCTCACCCTGCGCCTGGGGGCCGCCGCCCATCATATCTTCCTTTTGGTGCCCACCGGCCGGGGCAAGGAAATGGCCGACCAGAGCATTTCCCCGGGCGATTATGAAGAGACCCTCCAGTGGTTCTACCGGGAAAGCCTGAATTGTCCCATCCAGTTGAAGGCCACCTGCGCCCCGCACTATTTCCGGGTCCTCCATCAGCAGAAGGATCAGGCCTGGAAAAAGGCCGCCGGCCCCCTGCATGCCATGACCAGGGGCTGCATGGGCGGGAGTTCCTTCTGTTTCATCTCCCATACGGGCCAGGCGCAGCCCTGCGGCTATCTGGAACTGGATTGCGGGCAGCTCAAGGAGAAATCATTTTATGATATTTGGCATCACTCGCGGATCTTCAATGAACTGCGCGATCTGAACCTCTACGAGGGCAAATGCGGCCGGTGCGAATTTCTCAAGGTCTGCGGCGGCTGCCGGGCCAGGGCCTATGAGGTCAGCGGCAACCATCTTGCCGAGGAACCCTACTGCGTTTATGAGCCCCGGGGGGGGACTGTCACAGGTTTACGGACCTAGCGAAGTAGCAGAATCGGGACTATACCCTTCCAAAGGGCACTGCCAGATTCCGACTCCTTGAAGGCGAGCATTAGGAGGGGCACTGCTTAATTCCTCCCCTTTCACGGGGGAGGTTAGGATGGGGATGGGGTTTCTTGCGGCGGAGCGGTGATTTAACCCCATCCCCACCCCGACCCTCCCCTTGAAGGGGAGGGAGACTGGGGCTGTAGGCCTCCCCTTCAAGGTGAAGGGGAGGGAGGTTGGGGCCATAGGCCTCCCATTGAAGGGGAGGGAGGTTGGGGCTTTAGGCTTCGCCTTGAAGGTGAGGGAGAAATCCCGGCAAATACTGTTATCGTACCCCTTATCTGATTGCGCGCGACAAAGGAGAACATGGACAAACCCCTGATCCTCATAGACGGCTCGAACTATGTCTACCGGGCCTATTATGCCATTTCCGGTCTTTCCAATTCCCGGGGATTTCCCACCAATGCCATTTACGGCTTTACCAATATGCTGCTCAAAATCATCCGGGAATGGGAACCGGGGTATCTGGCCGTGGTCTTCGATCTCAGAGGCCCCACCTTTCGTCATGAGCTCTTTCCCGCCTACAAGGCCACCCGCAAGGCAACCCCGGAAGACCTGGTGGTGCAGATTCCCCGCATAAAAGAGGTAATCCGGGGCCTTGCCATCCCGGTTATCGAAAGGCAGGGGATTGAGGCCGACGACATCATCGGCACCCTGGCCAGACGGGAGGACGAAAAGGGGCGGGCGGTTGTTATCGCCTCGGGCGACAAGGACATGATGCAGCTCGTCTCCCGGCACGTCATCATGGTGGATACCATGCACGACAAGACCTATGACCTGGCGGCGGTGATGGAGCGCTTCGGGGTGGAGCCGGAAAGGGTGCCGGAGATTATGGGTCTCACCGGAGACGCCTCGGATAACATTCCCGGTGTCCCGGGGGTTGGTCCCAAGACGGCCCGGAGATTCATCGAGGAATTTGGCACGATCGACAACCTCATCGCCGGGGTGGACCGCCTGAGAAATCCCGCGCAGCGGAAGGCCATCGCCGAAAACGCCGCACTGGCCATACTGAGCCGTGATCTGGCCAGGATCAGAACGGATATACCCCTTGAGATAACCAGGGAGGATTGCCGTTTGGGCGACCCGGACCGGGAGGTCCTCAAGGTGCTTTTCAGAGAATTCGAGTTTTCCGCATTGCTCCAGGACCTGCAACCCTCCGATCGGGAGCTGGCCGGGACCTATCGCCTGCTCGAAAGCACTGAAGATTTTGTCTCCCTGATGGCCGGGATCAGAGAAGCGGGGGCCTTTTCCCTGGAGGTGATCGCCGATGGCCCGGCCACGCAGGCTAATCTCCTGGGCATTGCGCTCTGTCTATCATCCGGTCAGGCCTGGTATCTTTCTTTTACCGAGGACCGGGATAAGGGGGAGTACGGCGCAGCAGTAAAGGCCGGACTGGCGGCAGTCATGGGTGACGAAGGGATAAAGAAATACGGCCATGACCTCAAGGCAGCCGCTATCATTCTGGAAGGGAAGGGGCTGAAACCCTCCGGCCTCCATTTTGATGTCATGGTGGCCGCCTATCTCCTGAACCCCACGAGACGCAATTTTGAGCTGCCTGAGGTGGCGAGGGAGCACCTGACCGCTGGGGTCATGTCACGGGGCGAACTCCTGGGAGAAGGGGCCAGGGCGGTCACCTTCGATCGGGTGGAACGGGAGCGCCGGAAGGATTTCGCCTGCCGGCGGGCTGATGCGGTCCTGAGGCTTGTCCCGCACCTGGAGGCAAAGATAGAGGAGGGCGGATTTCGCCCCCTCTTTTACGAGATGGAGATGCCCCTGGTAATGGTCCTGGCAGAGATGGAGGCGAAGGGCGTTCTCCTGGATTGCGGCCTCCTCAAGGAAATGTCCCAAGGGCTGGACCAGCTCATGACCTTGTCGGAAAAAAAGATCCATCAGCTCGCGGGAGAGCGATTCAATATCAATTCGCCCAAACAGCTCCAGACCATTTTATTCGATAAGCTCAAACTTCCCAAAGGCAAGAAGATCAAGGAGGGATACTCCACCAATAGCGATATTCTTATTTCCCTGGCCCTGACCCACGAACTGCCCGCCGAGATTCTCGCCTGGCGCAGCATGGTGAAACTCAAGACCACCTATGTCGATGCCCTGCCCCTATTGATCAATCCGGCGACAGGAAGGCTCCACACCTCCTATAACCAGACCGTCACGGCCACCGGGAGACTTTCCAGCAGCAACCCCAATCTCCAGAACATCCCCATCAGGACATTGGAAGGGAGGAGAATACGCCAGTCCTTTGTGGCCGCGCCGGGCGGGATCATCCTGTCGGCGGATTATTCCCAGATCGAACTCCGGGTGCTGGCCCACCTGTCGCAGGATGAAAATCTCATCGAGACCTTTGCCGCTGACGAAGACATCCACAGCCGCACCGCCGCCGATGTCTTCGGTGGTTTTCCCGAGCTCGTCACTCCGGAGATGCGCCGGCAGGCCAAGGTGATCAACTTCGGGATCCTCTACGGGATGGGGGCCTTCAGCCTGTCCAAAGAACTCGGGGTGACCCAGAAGCTGGCCCAGGCCTACATCGATGAATACTTCCACCGGTACAAGGGCGTGAAGGTCTATCTGGAGGGGATTCTGGCCGGGGCCAGGAAGGACGGTTACGTCAGTACGCTCTTCCACCGGAGACGTTATCTGCCGGAGATCATGAGCGGCAATGCCGTGGTTCGTCAGTTCGCCGAGCGAACGGCGATTAACACCCCCATTCAGGGCACGGCGGCGGACCTGATCAAGCTGGCCATGGTGAAAATCGCCGATCGCCTGAAGGGGCGGAATATGAAGGCCGCCATGATCATGCAGGTCCACGATGAACTGGTTTTTGAGGCCCCCCTTGAGGAGAAGGACGATCTGGTCTTGCTGGTTCGTGAGGGCATGGAAGGGGTGGCCAAACTGGCCGTCCCGCTCAAGGTGGATATCGCCAGCGGGAATAACTGGGACGAGGCGCACAGTTGACGGCCCCCGCAATCCGCAATAAGGAGAGAGCAGCTCTATGGAATACGTAAATCTGGGAAAATCGGGACTCATGGTATCAAAACTATGCCTGGGGTGCATGACCTACGGAAGTTCCGCCTGGCGCAAATGGGTGCTTGACGAAGAAGAGAGCCGCCCCCTGATCAAAAAGGCCCTCGAGACGGGGATCAACTTCTTCGATACGGCGGATATGTATTCCCTGGGCGGGAGTGAAGAGGTGCTGGGCCGCGCCCTGAAAGATTTCGCCCGACGGGACGAGGTAGTGGTAGGGACCAAGGTCTATCAGCCCATGAGTGAAAAACCCAATGACCGGGGTCTTTCCCGCAAGCATATCATGCACTCCATCGATAACTCGCTTAGGCGTTTGAAAATGGATTACGTGGATTTATATCAGATTCACCGCTTCGACCCCGACACCCCGGTGGAAGAGACCATGGAGGCCCTGAACGATGTGGTGAGGGCGGGCAAGGCCCTCTATCTCGGCGCCTCCAGCATGTGGGCCTGGCAGTTTGCAAAAATGCTCCAGGTGGCGGAGAAAAATAGCTGGCGCCGTTTTGTCTCGATGCAGAACCACTACAATCTTATCTATCGCGAGGAGGAACGGGAGATGATTCCCCTCTGCCGGGCCGAAGGAATCGGCATCATCCCCTGGAGCCCCCTGGCGCGGGGTTTCCTCTCGGGGAACCGCCGTGAGGCGGGGAAAGGGGAAACCCTGCGGGCCAGGACGGATCAGCTGGCCCAGGAGTACTATTACCAGTCCGCGGATTTTGCCGTTCTCGCCCGGGTACAGGAGGTGGCCGCCAGGTATGGCCGCACGCCGGCCCAGATTGCGCTTTCCTGGTTAACGTCCCGTCCGGGGGTGACGGCGCCGGTTATCGGCGCCTCGAAGCTCAACCAGCTGGATGAGCTGGCGGCGGCTCTGGAAATTAACCTTGATGAAAGGGATGTATCGGCGCTGGAAGAACTGTATGAGCCCCATCTGGTCCTGGGACACAGTTAAGGAGCGAGGGGTCAGGAGTCAGGAGTCAGAAGTCAGAATAAAAACCAACTTACCCATCCCTGCCGGGAAACGAAGGGGTCTCAGGGCAACTGCCCCACCGGCTGAATCGCCACGATAATTTCTTTCCTGCCATCAACCTGCATCACCCGGCTTGCCTCATCGTCATTGAAGGCGCCGATCACCACCGTGCCCAGGCCGAGGGATGCGGCCTGAAGGTAGATGTTCTGGGAAATATGGCCCGCCTCCATGAAAATGTACCTGTTCCCCCGCTCTCCGTACTTGACCTTGATTCGATCCACCACTGCCGCCAGAATGAAGTTTACCGCTGCCTCGCGAACCGCCTTCTGCCCCAGGGCGGCCCGGGACAATTCGGCCCGGAAATCGCCTTCCCTGATCAAAGTAATGACATGGTCCTCCGGAGAGTAATGGTAAATGCCCTGCTTCAGGGCGGCGACGTTGCCGGCCAGGAGGTAAATCTCAAAGGGGTAGAGGGCGCCGGCCGAGGGCGCCGTGCGCAGGGCGGCGCCGTAGCTCCGGCCGGTGATGCCCTGTGCGGCAAATAACAACTGGGATAGTTCGACCACACTCAATGGTTTCGTGGAATAATCTCTCACCGACCGACGCTTGGCCAGGGCCTCCTCGAGGGTGAGACCTTTGAAATCGGGTTTGGGCAGATTCATCTTTTCCCCCTTGCGTTCTTTAAAGGGAGGAGGAGCCACGGGCCTGGCTGGATTCTCTCTGGTGATTTGGGTCCAGGGGGCCGCAGTCTCCCCACGAGGCCCTTCGTGGTCGGATTTTGCCCATGATATGCCTGAAAAAGATGCCATGATGAAAATCAGGCAGATGGTAGAGAGAAAGGTGGCCATGAGACTCCTCCATGTTGATTGATCAGGGAG
>JAXMLI010000080.1:0-15292 GCA_034368785.1 Smithellaceae bacterium
AGTTCAGTTCGTGTTTCTCCCGATAGGCGCCGGTATATTCCTCAAAGAAGGCCTCCCATTTTTCTTTGAGATCCGGAAAGTCGCCGCTTAAGCCCTGGAGAAAATTCTCGATCAGCAAGACCAGGGCCTCCCTCGTTTCCCGCAAGTCCGGCGGCAGTTTCAGGGCGGGGTGGGTCAGGTAAAGCCAGTATTTGTTCAATGGCTGAAACTGCTCGGAAAGGAACAGCGAAAGTCGGTCCGCATAAGCGAGTTCGGCTTCCATAGCCGGGTTCTCCCTCAGGTAGGCGAGGAACCGTTCCAATCCTTCGGAAGGCGGCAGGGACAGGGTAAGGGAGTGGAAAAACATGCCCAGACGACTGAGTGGGGAACCGTCGATGACCGCCTTCTTGAGGAGCGAGTAGTCCCGGTATTTGTTAATGAACCCGTTTATCTCCTCCAGGAGACGCCTTCCCCGTCGCACCAGTTCCGTCGCCTGCTTCCACATGAGTTTCTGGGTGATAGGCGTGGGGATGTCCTCCACCTCGCCCCAGATAAACCTGCCGGCCATGATATAGGCGAGGAGTTCCGCGGAAAGGGTTTTGCCCGGTTTCAAGAGGGCGATCTCGCCGCTCGTGAGCTGTGAGAGGTCTTTAAGTTCCACCATCTCCTCCCGGCCGTAGGGGATGAGATGTCCGGAGGCAATGAACGCCGCGAGGACGATGTTGATCTGGTCGTCCGTCATTCCCCACTTGCCCTTTTTCAGGGCCGTCCGGATCGCGGTGATTCCCTCGCCCCGGGAGGAAATAGTCAGGATATGAGAAACCAGTTCGTTTCCGGGATCGAGCGCGACGAGGAAACTGCTGCCCCTTTTGGCCACGATCCCGAGGGGCTCCGGCAGGGCGTTGATATAGGGGATCAGGGCCTTTTTCTCCGCTTCCTCGATCGTAATCCTCCCCTGCCGGATAAAATCCCGGTAAAGGGACTGCAGATGGCCCGAAGATATGTAATCGAGGCGCGGCATGATCCGGGCATGGTGGGGATGCAACAGGGAAAGACTGTAGTCGAAAAGGTGGGAAAGCAGGCGTTCCATGGGCAGATAGCCCAGATCCTTGATGTTGTCCATCCGTTTACCCGACCCATAGACCACCTCGCCTTCGAAATACAACCGCGTGATGATCTCCCGGAATTCCGCCTCGTCCCGGCGCAGGTCATTACTAAAGACGGGAAATTCTTCGGCGAGTATTTTCTTGGCAATAAATTCCTCGAGGAAGGTCTTCTCCTCATCGCCGGGCAATCTGGGCGCCCAGAAAAGGAGGGCGCAGAGAAAGGGCGAGGCGTTGGCCTCCTGCCAAGCCTCGAGGCCGGCATGATCCCCGAAGGGTGAGAGGATAACGAGAAAACCGTCCAGTCTTTTTTCGATCCCCTCCAGCATCCTTTCCCGTTCCTCCCGCTGGAGCGCCGAGGGCGAGGCGGCCAGGACCACACACTCCCGGGCGCTGTTTTGCCAGGTAAAGCGGTACTTCTTCCCTTCTCTGATCTCCCGCAGGGGGAGATAAGGCAGGGCGATCAGGCGACAGATCTCGGAAAAGAGGGCCTGGGGGTCGGTAAAGCGCTCGCGGACCGCCTTGACCCGGCCCCGCGCCCTGATCCCTTCGTCCACCGTCGTATCGAGGAAATAGTTTTCTCCCTCCCGATTGATGTACATCTGGTGGGCCACGAGGGGATCGAGGATCGCGGTCTTGATGTAGTCGTAGTTGATTTCCGAGGTGATGGTGCTGATCTTCTTCAGGAGGAGTTCGGCTATTTCCCGGGCGTTCTTTCTTTTCTCGAAGGGAGATATCTCCGTGAGCACCAGAATCTTGATCGCCGCCAGGGCGATCCGCTGTTGCACCGGCTGGGCAAGGATCTGACTGATCTGCCCCCGGTAGTAGTCGTAAATGACCCGGGCGAGCGGTGAATACTCGGGGATCTCGCGGATCCGCTCCTCGAAGTAGTCGAAGATGGCCTCGGGTGTAATCAGGGTGGCGGGGGGCTCGTCAAAGCTCTTTTTCACCTCCGATAAAACGAACTGAATCACTCCCCGATGCTGGGAAAAGACCGGCGTCAGCCCCGAGAGGTAGCGGGCGGTAAAGGGGTGGAGGGGGTAGGTCTTGCGGAAGTCCTCATAGCGGAGATGGAGCGCCGGGTAGTAGCGTTTCAATTCGTCAAAGATGCCCTGGATGACGGACTCTGCCCCTTCCTTCTTGATGACGATGCGCTGGTCGATAATATCCTCGATATGCGAGGAGGAGAGATTCACCCGCACGGGGTAGCGATCCTTGATCCGGTTGAAGATGGAAGAGGAGATGTGCCCCGTTTCCTCGATCCATTCCTGGAGGGAGGCCACTACCCAGAGGGGGTGGTGGAAGGAAAATTCCCCCATGAACTGAAGGAACCGGATGTCCTCGTAAAAGGCCGGGGTGGAGGGCTTGGCCCGCAGGAATTCAGAGAGCTCATCGATCAGGATCACCGTCGGTCCCGCGACGATCTCCTGGAACTGCTCCTGGCGATTGGCGCCGGCACCGGCATAGCCGCAACTGTCGAGCACGATCCGTTCCAGCGGCAGGGAGGCGGGGTATTTCACGAGGGAGATCTTGATGAGGTTGATGTTAAGAGAGGGGTCAGGTCTCAACATTTGACATTCGACATTGGACATCGGAGCAGAAAAATTATTGCTTTGCTTGAATGTCAAATGTTGAGACCTGACCCCTCTAAGCAAAAGAAAAAGGTAAGAGAGAAAGTGGGATTTGCCGCTGCCATAATTGCCCTTGAGAAAGACGCCGCAGCCTTTCCGGGCATTGATCTTGGCGAGGATGACCCGGAGACCCTCTTCCACTTCCCGGGTCAGCACAAAGGAAGAGGCGATGTCCCCGGGGATGGTATCCGCGTCGTCCAGCTCAATGACCGGCTTGATCTCGGGGATATCTATGATGTCGCTGAGTTTTTCCGCCATCGCCCTGCCTTCTTCAGTAATCCGTAGAGGTGTTTGGCCTCCGGCCGGGCGGCGAGGGCCTCCCTAACCAGCATTTCCAAACCTCCATAATCCGCCTTTTCCTCGTAGAGCTTGAAAAGCGTCCGGGCCACGTAGTGATCATCGGGGCTCTGGACAAAAACAGCCCTCAGGTGGATGAGGGCCTGGTCCTTATCCCCCATCTTGTAGTAGGCATAGCCCAGCATCTTGCGGGTGAACGGTTGGTCCCGGCGGGCGAGGAGCCGGAGATAAATCTCCACCGCCTGTTCGTATCGCTCCATCTTTTTATAGAGGTCGGCCAGATAATGCTGGAGTTCGAAATCCTCCGCATAGGCGGGGAGGACCATGATGGCCTCGATCTCGAGCGCCGCCTCGGCCGGCTTCAGGGCGGCGAATTTCTGCTGGTAGTGGGTAAACCCGCTCCCGCCGCCTCTTTTCTCTTCCCCGGATGCGGCAAGCCTTTTCAGGGTTTCACTGACGGGAAAGCGTGACTGCGCCTGGTGGAGGACCCCCCTCCCCTTTTCACTGCCCAGGGACTTGGTTGCCGTATCCACCATGAAGACCATTAAATCCTCATCGCCCACCCCCCAGGAGAGGATGGCGTTGATCAGATTTTCCAGGTCTTCCCCGGCCTTCTCCCGCTGGAGGACCATGAGATAGGTCCGGAGGAAAAAGCTGTCATTCTTCAGCAGTTCCACCCGAGCTTCCGCCTTGCTTTTCGCCTCTTTGGTCTTCCCGAGCCGCAGGAGCAGATAGACCTCGTTTCTTAAAAGAAAGAGGTTGGTCGGATAGATCGTCAGGGCCTCCCTCAGCGCATCATAGGCCCCGCGGTAGTCCTTCATTCTCTCCAGTCCGATGATTCTGTCGGCGTATGCCCGGGCTTCGGTCATGGTTTTTTCGGCTTTCTGTGTGAATGTTCAGGAGCCGGCAGTAATTCGATCGTTTTATCCTGTCGAGCGGAGCGAGAATCAGGTGTTGTGTCTCTGAATTCCGTGGCTATGCCGCCTGTAATTTCCGCACGTGTAGAATCTCCTTGCCTTGCATCAGACGCACGTCCTCGCTGTCAAGAGTAACTACTGCTACGGAATCGCCTTGTCCCGTTATGAATTCTACCTCAAAGGCCTTACCTTCCTGGTAAGAATGCACAACAGCCCCGATGTCTCCTTGTTTGAGGCTATGTTCAGAAAGATCTCGAGAAAGAACAACGGTGTCTAGTTCCTTTATCATTCTTCTCTCCTTTCAACGTAACTGCTCAGGTAGGTATACTGTAGGAGGCCGCCAAGCGAGATCATTTCTCATAGGTCAGGCGTCCCGCCTGACATTCGGTGATTAATGGTTCCCGCCATTTGCTTGGCCGGTCAGGCGGGACGCCTGACCTATTTTGTTACTTCGGCCAACAGCCAAAACAACCTGAGTAGTTACCTGTCAACCATTGAACCAAAACAATAATTGTCAGGCTTTGCTGAAAAATTCCTCCTCCGAGGGCGGGGCTAGGTCCAGCAGCGGTTTGGTAACATATTTAACCATTTGTTGCAATTATTCCCTGGGGCGGGGCGGGCCTGGGTATTGTGGTTTTCGGAGGGCCATGCTCCGTCATGGCCGCAAGGGCTTGATGTGGCGCTTTTTGCTGCGGACGCGACGTAGCCTGGTCCCTCCGAAAGTACGAGGACTTTTGTGGTTCAATCTGCAAGATAGAACCGACGGAAACATAAACAACCTGAATACTTACGATCCTTCTACCCCAGCCCCCCGGCGGCGATCCGGGCCAAAGACCTGGCCAGGTTATCCAGCACCGCTTCGTCGGGCAGGGTAATGGTCAACTTCAGCTTGCCATCCTCTCCCTTTTCCAGACATTCGGCCAGCTGACGTTTGAAGGTCCGGGCGAGCTGGCTGGTCTGCTCCGAATCGCCCGATCCGGGCAATAGTTCACCTAAAAAGGCGAAGGCGGCCCCCAGCAGTTGCCCGCCGGCGCTGGCGATCCGCTCTTTGCGCGCCAACTCCCGGGCTTCCCTCTCCACCTGCGCCAGCAGGCTTTCATCCCGGGGCGCCTCCGGTTTCGCTCCCAGCAGCACCTCCAGGCGGCTCTTCAGCTCCTCGATCCCGCTGGCCAGATCCACGGCGGTTACCTGGGCCGCGGGGTCGAGTACCGCCATGACCAGCTCGTGTTTCGCCGCGAGCGTGCCGAGCAAATTCTCCTCCAGGGTGTCCTCCGTCACCAAGAGAAATGCCTGGACGGGTCTTTTCTGTCCCATCCGATGGGCCCGTCCGATTCTTTGCTCCAGAATGGCCGGATTCCAGGGGAGATCCAC
Source organism: Smithellaceae bacterium (assembly GCA_034368785.1). Lineage (GTDB taxonomy): Bacteria > Desulfobacterota > Syntrophia > Syntrophales > CAMTWB01 > CAMTWB01. Next base: position 5,299 of record JAXMLI010000080.1, read on the forward strand.
ATTGATCACGGTGTTTGCCGCTTGCAGGTTCAGTCCGACAGCGCCGGCGTTGGTGGTGATAAATAATTTGCAGGCGGGGTCTTTCTGAAAAGTATGGACCAGCGACTGGCGTTTTTTCTGGGGCACCGAACCGTCCAGCCGCACGAAGTTCAAGCTGCGTTTCGCCAGGTGCGGCTCGATCAGATTCAGCATGGTCGTCCATTCGGAGAACAGGAGAATCTTCCGATCCTCTTCATCGAGCAGTTGATCGAGCAGGTTTTCCAGTTCCGCCAGTTTGGTGGAGTAGCCCGGTGGCTGCTTATCCACGAGAAAGGTGCTGTTGGCCGCCATCCGGCAGATCAACAGGGCCTTCTGGAGGCGGAGGAAATCCATCTCCGTGAAATACCGCTTGGAAAGGATGGTACTGATAACCCGCTTCTGGGCATCGTGCAATTCCAACTGCTCGTCCGTGGGGGGTATCCGCCTGATTTCCGTGGTCCGGGGTGGCAGATCCTTGAGGACATCCTTTCTGGTCCGGCGCAGCAGAACCGGTCTCAGTTGTTGCCTCACTTCGTCCAGGTTTTTGTAACCCAGCACCTTGCCGCGCTCGTCCGTAACGCGGTGCCGGTTGAAAAAACGAAAGGCCGGCCCCGACTGCAAAGGCGATTCCATCGAGTTGATAGGGTAAAAGCTCGACCTTCAGCAGGCCTTTCCGGAGGGGGTGATGGGTCGGATCCTGGCGGATCTCCCTCACTTTTGCGGCGATTCTTTTCCGGTAAAGTTCCTGGTTGATGTATTCTTCCGCATCGGGATAGATGGTGACCTCCCGGCCGAGATTCTCCGTCGCCTTGATGGTATTTAACAGCGCCGGAATGTCTGCGATCTCTTTATCCCGGAAGGGACCAAGAAGCTTTGACACCTGCGGGTCCAGGACCGCCGGGAGGAGCAGCCGCAATTCGAGCTTTTCCCCATGCCGGAGGTAAACCGCCACCTCCTTGACCTGATAGGGCGTCTGGGGGACCGAAGCGCCAAACTTCTCCTTGAGTTTAGCGATGGCAAAGAAGATATGCTTGCAGGCGCCGATGCGGTTGCTCCGGTAATCGGGGCAGGAGCAATAGGACTCTCCCCGCTCCCATCCCCGCAGGGCCACCCGGTAGCTTTTTCCGGAGGCGTGGCTGGTCAGGATGTAATCCGTCCATAACGCGCCTTCATCGAGCGAGATCAGGTCCATCTTCTCCGTCTCTGCCCGCTGGGCCCGCTCCTGCAGCGCCCGATTGATAAGTTCTTCCTCGCCGAGACTTTCGATCGGCACCCGCTCCGGCGGGGGCGCCGCCAGACCGAGAAGCAGCTTTTCCTCCAGGATCAGCGAGAAGGCCGCGCCAATATGCTCACAGTTGGTATTGCATTCACTGCATTGAAATTGCAATCAGCTCACTTTCCCCGGGTCGAGGCGGATCGTAACCGTTGCCTCTGGCAGATTGAGACTGAACAGATCCTTGGTCAGCGCCACCTGCTCGTCAAGGTTAATTTCGTATTTTCCCCCCTTCCGGATGAGTTGTTCCCCCTCGGCGCCCAGGAGCCGACAGCTTTCCTGGTAATTCAGGTGTGCAAGCTTATCCTTCAGATTGATCATGATTTCCTTCTCCAAATGCCTCGGGGTCAAATTTTTATTATTGCCGGAGGATCAAGCCGCCAGGGGAATTCCCTGTTATCCAATAATCCAATAGGTCTTAACCATGCAGCGGATTGGTAGCATATTTGGCCAGTTGTTGCAATTATTCCTGCGGCGGGAGTTTCAGGGTGTGGTTCAATGGAGGGCCACGCTCCGTCGTGGCCGTTTTGGCGGACGCAACGGAGCGCGTCCCTCCGAAAATAATGACAATACTCTTCCATCAATACAGATGACGCGGTAAAAAGTCTAAAAGGGGAGTAAATTTGGACGGCGCGGTAAAAAGTTCGCAGGCAAGGCGCGCAAATCACGAGGAATGAGGCGTCGGGGGAGGGGGCTTGTTCCGGAAGCCCAAAGGGATCGGAACGTGTCCCCGGAAAACGATGCAGTGACGAGGGATGCAGCGCAACGCAGCATCCGGACTTTTTACCGCGTCGTCAATACATAACCACCGGGAAATCCGGAATAGTCTTAGGAATGGTCGTGGTGGGCGACTGCTTCCCTTTGGTCAGTTCCTTCACCCGCTCGGAAATATACAGGTCCAGTTCCTTGATCGTGATCACGCCATCCTTCTGGTAATCCGCCTTACCGGACAACCCCTCTACGAGGGCCTTCGTGAAGGCCCCGTTTTGCCAGCGTTCATCCTCCAGCGAAAACTGCCGGCCCGTACTCGCCGCGAAGACCACCGCCCCGCTCTCGGCGCTCGATAGTTCATTGATCAGCCTTGTGAGGTCTATGTTCCCCCGGCGGCCCATGACGCTGCCCGCATGGCAGGTGTCCACGAAGAAGAGGGCCTTGCCGGGCATGGAAGCCAGGGTCGTCTGGATGTCGGTGTAACGGACGCCCGTCCGCAGGAGACGGTCCTGGTCGGCCTGGACCGGCAGATAGTAGTAGGTCCCGTCGGCATCGTTCACCCCGTGCCCGGCGAGAAAGACGATCCCCACATCATGCCGGGTGACGGCCCGGCGCACCCAGTCGAGACCATCAAGGATCTCGTCCTTGAGGGCCTCGGCGTCGGTGAGGAGCCGGACGGTAACCTCCCGGTAGAGCTTCCCCTGCTGCTTCTGGAGCAAGGCGGCGAAATCCCGGGCGTCCTTGGCCGCATAGTTCAGCTTGAGGGACTGGTCCCGGTAGGCGCTCACCCCGACCAAAAGGGCGTAGAGTTTGGGTTTGATCACGAACTCGGCCCTGGTCGCCGGGGGCCGTTTCAGCCGCGCCCGGGCGGGCTCGCTCGGGCCGTGGCGGTTTTCGGCGATGATCGCCACCTCGGAGTCCCGGCCGGGCAGGGGGATATCCAGGGTCTGCTCGCCTGCGCCCTCTACGACCCCGACAATCCTGATCCCCCGCAGGGTCTCCGCGGGCCGACCGTCCAGGAGGGCCCGCACCGCTGTTACGGGCGCGTCCGCCGCCGTCCTGACGAGATAGCGCAGCGTCACCCGGTCGCCGGAGACCGTCTCGCCGTCCTGCGGGGAGAGGAGGGTCACCACCGGCGGAAGGAGCCGGGTCACCGGGGCCGTGACCAGCTTGCGGCCCGCCTCGAGGTTCGCCAGGCGCAGGGCCTCAGGCACATCAAGGGTCTCCAGGACCCTGGCCAGGACGTCGGGACGGTAAAATTGGTTCCGGAACTGGCCCACCGGGAAAAAGTCCGCCGCCTGGTCCCGCCCCCGGTTCACGTGCCAGCCGATCAAATCCTCCGCCCCCGGCGCGGCGTCGTAATAGCCCGCGGGCGTCCAGAGGACCCAGCGCCTCCGGTCCGGGTGGGGGAAGAGGGCCAGGAGTTCCCGGCCATCGGTCAGGCGATACCAGCGGATCGTCCCGTCGCCCAGGGCCGCGAGGGCAACCTGGCCGTTTCCCGCGATGTTCACCGCCCAGGCAGAGGCTGGCAGGGGGAGCTGCCAGCGCTCGTTGCCTTCTTTGTCGAAGAGGCGGAGACGCCACACCGTCCCCAGGAGGAAGGACTGGCCATCGGGGGCGATGGCGAGCGACCGGGACAGCTCGTGTGGTTCCAGCTTCAGGCCTTTGCCGTTCAGGGCGGGGGTGGTCTTATTCACCCAATCCGTGACAGTGAGACCGGTCGCGGCGGTGCGGGGCGGTTGGAGGTTCCCGGGGGAGAGGGCGGTTTCTGCGGTACGCAGTTCCCGCTCAAATAGGGAGAAGACCGCCGGGGACTTCCCCCACTCCTCATACCAGAATTGAACCTGCCCCCCGGCGGAGGCGACCAGGAACCTATACCGCATCCCCCGGAAGTCAGCCAGCGCGGGGCCGACCAGGAGGGACCGTTCGCCCCGGGCGTTGAGGACGCCCCAGGCCGGGTCTGCCGCCCCCCAGGCGATACCGCCCCCCGCTAAGGGTAGGATATGCATGATGGTGCTCTGCGCGCCGGGGAGCAGGTCGGTGTAACTTCCCCGACCTCCGGCGGCCCAGCGTCGGAGGGGGTGTTGCCCTCCCTGATCCCACATCCCCCCGGCGAAGAGCCACTGGCCGTCGTCGGAGAAGGCAACATTGCCCAAATTCCCGTTAGCCACCCCTGTCGTATCGGGGGCGTAGAGAAACGCCAGATCCCGGCCGGCGAGGACGTTCACCGCCCGGGAATCGGCAAATCCCAGGGCGATCCGGGCGCCGTCGGGGGAGAAGGCCACGGAGAAGGGCTGATTGCCGCCCGGGGCCTTAACCTTCGCGAGGGGCTGGAATCCCGCGTCATAGAGGCGGATATGGCCGTCATAGCTGGTCGTCGCCAGGCGGCCGTCGGGGGCGAAGTCGGCGCCGTAGCTGCGATCGCCATAATCCGCATCCCGGGCCGCCTCGGTCCAATCCAACGTCCGATAGACCCGGAGGCCGTTTGCCCCCCCCAGCGTCGCCGCCAGGTGGCGGCCGTCCCGGGAGAAGACGAGGTGGAGGATCACGTTCGGCAGGCCGGTGAGCCGGTGGCGTTGTTGGCCCGTGGTCAGGTCGAAGAGGTAGATAGTCGCGCCGATGTCACTCCCGGCCCGCGTCCACCCCCCGCAGGCCACCGTCCGGCCGTCGGGCGAGAGCGCCACAGCATAGATCATGCCTTCCGTGCCCTCGCCGATGGGGGGTCGCAAAACCCGCACCAGGCCGCCCGTGACCAGGTCCCAGACCCGGACGGTCTTGTCGTCAGACCCCGTCACGAGCCAGCGGTTGGCCGCATCCGTGGCGATGCGCGAGATCGCCGCCCCGTGCATCCCCGTTTCGATCCGCAAGATCGGTTCCGCCGTTGGCGCGCTGGCCTTGACGTTTGGGGCCAGAACAACCGTCAGAAAAACAAGCGCGAAAAAGAAAAACCCGGCCCTTTTCATGGCAGCCTCCTTATTTGAACGGGTGGAAAATAATAGTTGTTTTTGGAGGGACGCGCTCCGTCGCGTCCGCAACAAAGGGACCACATTCAAAGCCCTTGCGGCCATGACGGAGTTCGGGAGTTCGGTGGCAGGAGTTCGGGGGAGTTCGGTGGACAGCATATGTAAGTCAGCTTTCCCGACTTTAAATTTTGTATACTGTCCCCCGATTTTTCCCGATTTTTCACTTTCATTTCAGGAATGCAATCCTGTTCTTCCGTAAGGCTTGAGGCGGGACGCCTAAACCCCAATCTCCCTTCCTTTCAAGGGGACACCTGAAGCCCCAATCTCCCTCCCTCTCAAGGTGACGCCTGAAGCCCCAACCTCCCTCCCCTTGAAGGGGGAGGAATTAAGCTGTACCCCTCCTGAGGCCCCCCATGGAGGGGGCGGAAGAACATCTATTTCCCGGTTGGACGGTTGACATATACGAAGAGGGTTTATGTGTGTCAAGAGGATTTTGGCCTGACTTCCAGGGGATAGTCGCAGTCCCCTTCGGACCTCTTCTATCCGCTTTTGCCCCGTTAAACGGACAGACCGTATTCCCTCTGGATGAACTCTATATTTTGCTGCGCATTTTCGTATTTGGTTTTTCCGTAGCTGTAATAATCGAATTTAATTGTTGATACGTTGAGTTGAATCAAGCTCCACAAAAACCAGTAAATATCAGGGAACGGTTTGGAGAGATCGACCTGGTAAAGCGTTTTGTCAAAATCTTTACCTTCGCAATACTCCCTAATGATAAGTTTTTCCGCCTCCCGGGGGATCAGGATTTCTTGAAACATATCGGCGAGATCATAATACTGGGTCGACATTCCCGCATACTCCCAGTCGATGATATACATCGGGGCGGCGTAGAGATGTTCAAACCCTTCATTGATAAGGATAAAATTGTCCGCCAGGAGATCATTATGACAGGCGAGATAGTCGGTTTCCGGAATGTTGATAATGGACGATAATTTATGAAGACGCGCTATGGTTTTGTCAATTTCGAATTCGCCATCCTTGACGCCGATACCTTCAAGTATCGAGGCCATTTTTTTGACTTCGACCATAGGATTAAAGATTTTTTTAAGTTTGACGCCGCTGTGATGAATTTTTTTAATGGGCGCCACAATCTTCCCGTAAAGTGATCTGTCCAGGAAATCCTTATTGGTCAGCACAATGCTGTTGTCAATATATTCAACGATGGTCGCGCCCATTTCGGGCAGGTATTTTACCAGCGCTGAGGACACGCCGATCTTTGCCATCTCCCGGATCGTCTCGGCCTCATGATCGCGGTTGATAAAAAGATCGGTCTTGTCGCCGTAGATCCGAACGGTGTAATCGCCTTTTTCCGACTGGATCCGGTAGAGCTTATTGGTTATCCCTCCGTTTAGCTGCGTGATACGGACATCCAGGCCTTTCCATGCAGGCAAAAGTTCATAACAGACATCCTGGGTGAAATCACGATCCAAAAGGCGCCTTGTCGCGTACATATCGATCTCCCTTTTTCAGATCTAAAACGGTTCAGACAGTTGGCGGTGCTACCGGCGGGCTTCATCGGTTTATACCTTGATGCCGTGTACTTGCGCGGGAAGATTATTATAATGGGGCATGGACTTCGGTCAACCCCTTTTTGCTGGAGGGATTTGCGCTGCGCCATTTTTTATGGGTTTTGAGGCCTAACCGGACGGGGCGCCTCACGAATTCAGCCTTAAATCGATTATCACGCGTTTTACAAAAAACTTGACAGCACCTTGTTGGGCGATGTAGGGGAAAAAACCTAATTTGCCCCGAAATGGCGACTAATTATTTCGTCATTATTCTTTCGGGCCAATCCAAACGCACTTCACTCTCTTTCAATTGACGCACTGTAAATCGCCCGGCCCCGCAAAATAACGGGCGCAAAGTTAAATCCCTACGACGATTGATCCAACCTGTACTGTTCAAAGCTTGCGGCGGTAACCTGCAAAACGATATAGCCGCACTAATCAACCGCCTGCATACCGGCGCGGACAATTATTGTTACACGCGGAACGAAAGCCCCTTCTATTTTCGATTTGGTTGGATGTTAACCAAAGATCATGAAAGGAGACAGGCAGTATGAAAAGACGCGATTTTCTCAAGAAGGCAGGAGTGGGAACAGCGGCCGCACTGGCAGCCTCGGCGGTAAACGCGCCCTATGTGATTGCCCAAAAGAAAACGGCCATCAGACTTCGGGGGAGGGACAGTATATGTAACTCCGCTTTCCTGACCTTCAATGATGTATACTACCCCCGGAATTATGGCCAAACGGATCAGTAGATATTATAATTTTCACCGGCTATTTTGATGCCGTCGACGTACAGGTCCACACGGTGAGTTCCCGCTACCCAGGTCGTTGACGATGTTTCCCGCCAGCCATATCCGGAATTATGGTAAGAACTTGTCCAATCGGCCAGGATATAGGACTTAAAACTCGCCCGGAATATTTCCCCGCCGGAAGCATTAAACCAGACATGCTCAATGGTAAAGTCCTTCTTGACCCCCTGAGCGGGATGAACAAGATTAAGCTCCCACTGTACATACCTGGTGCCCGTCCTGGAAAAACCGCCCCGATAGACGCGCTGATCCTTCGGAGGTGTTTCATAGCCACTTTCAAAAAATTTAACCTCCGTTACTTGCGCGTTTAAAAAACCGATGTTCCTCATCCCTCTGACCGCATCCGCTCTCGGCAGACTGGCGAGCCGTTGTCTTTCTTCTTCGAGTTTTCTACGCTCCTCCTCCATCTTGCGCCGGGATTCAGCCAAGGCGTTCTTTTGCGCGAGAAGTTCCGATTCTCTGCGTAGCGTTTCCTTTTCCTCCGCGATTTTTCTTCGTTCCTCTTCCAAATCATAACTCTTAGCCGCACCATCCGAATCCGCCGGCTGAAGAGCGATCCTGGCGCCGCTTGCGTTAAAGTAAAAATCGCCGCTCAGGGATGACAATTCCCAGGGAATCTGCTGCCCGCGTGTTTTTTGGGACAGATCCAGTCGAACTTGTTTAAAGACTTGCTCAATGGGGAGTCCGGGCGTCATTATGTGTTTCAGGAGGGATTCTGTATAGGGACTGTTACGCCCCTTGCCGTCTGCTGCAACATTGCCGGGACTCGTGGAATAGGTAATAAATGTGCCGCGCGGCGCGGTGGCAATAATGCTTAAGCCCCGGCCGGCGGAGCGAAAACTCCGGCTGAGAGGATTATCGCGACAGGCGTCCAGAATGACGATATTTATGGCGTTTCCTGCGTTATTCATCTCATCGAGGATTCTTCCCGCGTCAACCGCCCGGTATTTAACGTCGGATTCTTTCTTAATTATCGTGTCCACAGGGATAAGATAATTCGAACCGTACACCTGAATGCCGTGACCGGCATAGTAAAACAGGCCCACGTCGCCTCTTTTCAGCCGGCTTCCGAAATCTTCGATGGCCTCTTCCATCATTTCCAGACTGGCGTTTTTCTTTAGAATGACCGTAAACCCCAAGTTTCTCAGGACGGCAGCCATGTCTGAGGCATCATTTACGGGATTGGCCAGAGGCGCTGCTTCGTAACTGCTGTTGCCGATCACCAGCGCCAGACGCTCCCCGGCCTCCGCCGGGATGGCAAAGACGCCGCATAAAACGATTACCCAAACAAACCGGCTGATTTTTTTTGCGATCATATTCATATGGCCATCCAATCCTTTGTTACGCAATAGACAAAAAAACGGCCACTTCCTGTCAAGGGGCATGTTGCTCAGGCGGTGTATCAGATATTGTGTCAGGGGTATCTCCAGGTTTGCGAAACCAAATAAGAAAGGGAGTTCCAGGGACGGGAGTTCCGGGGAGACGGGTGTTCCCATGGCAGTATATGTAACTCAGATTTTCAGACCTTCAATTATGTATACTGTCCCCCGAATTACACCCCGAATTACAGACCTTCAATTATGTATACTGTCCCCCGAATTACCCGTCCCCCGAATTACCCCGAATTACAGTCCCCCGAATTACCCCTCTTCATGGCAGCCTCTTTATCTGAACGGGTGGAAAATAATAGTTGTTTTTGGGAGGGACGCGCTCCGTCGCGTCCGCAGCAAAGAGGCCACATGCAAAGCTGTTGCGGCCATGTCGGAGCATGGCCCTCCAAAACAGACCCATAAATCAAGAACATGGGCCTTGCTATCTCGCGGTCTTGACCCCAATGCTCCCCTCGAAAAACTCCGCGGCGCGGCTGCCCTTGCCACCTGTCGTTTCCTTCAATTTAACCGCCCTCGTCTGGCCCTGGATATCCCTTTCCTTAGTCATCACCTGGTAAACGCCGCTCGCCGCCTTAAGGTCAATATCCCCCAAGGGAGATGTACCGGCGTAGACATGGATATTTTCTTCGCCAAAGGGAGGGCTGACTTCCAAGTCAAAGCGGTCATTGCCGGAAGGGATTTCATAAATTACGCCGCCCTGAAAATAGTTATCCCGCCGGTAGGGATTGGGCAGCAGTTGCATCATTTCGCCGCTCACATCCTTAAAAATGACCAGGGCAAAAAAAGGCTTGTTGCCCTTGAGGTAAACCCTGATTTTATCCCCGCTGGCATAGGCCTTTTTATCCGTCCAGACCTGGACATTGAGCGGGGCGGCGGGATCATCGGCAACTTGCGCGGACTTCAGGATTTTTTCCATCGCCATTTCCTCGGGAACAACCTCGGCCGCTATTTTAATCCGGAAACAATCTCCCGCGGTGGGGTCTTTATACCATCCCTTATCCAGCACCCGGATATTCTTCAAGGTGGCCCGGGCATAGGCCGATACCAGATCCTTTTGCAACTCAAAATCCTTCACATGCGTTTCGCTCTTTATATAGCTTGCCGCTGTTTCCGTGGCCTTTCTCTTGGCCTCCGCCTCGGCCGCATCTTCGGTCTGCTTCCTCGATTTGTCCACGCCCATGCAGGCATAGCCTTCGCCTTCGGTAATCGTTGATTGCGCGGCAAAGGTCGGATGGGCAAGGAAAAGGACGACAAAAAGACTG
>JAXMLI010000081.1:0-12822 GCA_034368785.1 Smithellaceae bacterium
TTCTCCGCCGCCTCTATGGCGTCATTCTTTTTCAGACTTACCGCCAAGGCGAACTCTTCTTCCGCCGTCAGAATCGGAAAACGGCTGATTTCATTTATATACGTATCCAGAGTGCCGGTTACTGCCGGTAATTGCAATTAAACTCCCCAATGGTTTATTTTGCGGAATATAGGAGTGAAACGAATTCTCGTCAAGCACTTTTGACGGGCGCTGCCCGGTTCATCTTGACAGACCTGCCCCCCCTGCTTAAGATAACCGCCATAGTTAGGAGGAATGCCGATGATTTCGATCAATAAAACGATTATTGAACATGCCGTGATGATTGCGCGCAAGGTTGAGGCCAAGGCGCTGCTTCTTTATGCCGACACCGCTCACGATCTGGCCTCTTTCCTGGAGGAAACGCCCTCATTCGAGATCGTCCTCGTGACGAAGGGTCCCGGGGAAATACATCCCGATCTGCAACGCTACGAAAAGGTATTAACGGTTCCGGATGTGCGGCTCACCAGGGTAGGCAATATCAAGATTGCCATTACCAAGGGCATCGCCATGGGTTTTTTTAAAAAGGGGGATAAGCTTGTCTGCCTGACCGGGGTTCCGAAGTTCGGTTATGCCGACAGCATCTTCATCATCGATGTGGGCAAGGAATTCGAGATACTGACCTCCGATGAGGTCTCGGGCATGCTCGCGGAGGTTCACCCGGAGGTGTTCGGCGCCGTCCTGAATATCGCTCTTGAACTTGCCGCGCAGGGGCGCGCGGGCAGGAAGGTGGGAACCATCTTCGTGATGGGCGACCAGGAAAAGGTGATGCAGTTGTCCCGGCAGATGATCATCAACCCTTTCATGGGTTACCCGGCGGAGGAGAGAAACATCCTCAACCCCGACCTGAAGGAAACGATCAAGGAACTCTCCGCGATCGATGGATGTTTTATCATCGACGACAGGGGCCTGGTAGTTACAGCAGGCAGGCATCTGAGCGCCGCCCTGGAAAGCAAGGATTTCCCCCAGGGGGTGGGGAGCAGGCATATCGCCGCGGCGGGGATTACCAGCATCACCCAGGCCATCGCGATTGTGCTATCGGAATCCACGGGCAATGTGAGCGTCTTCAAGCACGGCAAGATTTTTGTGAGTATAGAAAAACCATCTGAATAGCCATACGCCGAGGTTTTATATGCGCTTTGATAAATTTACCCTGAAAGTACAGGAGGCCCTGCAGGAAGCACAGGGACTCGCGGGACAATACGGCCATCAGGCCATTGACGTGGAACATCTCCTTGCCATTCTTCTCAAGCAGAAGGAAGGAATTGTAACGACCATTTTTCAAAAGCTGGGGACCAATGCCGGGGCGCTTGAGCAGGACCTCACGGGCCGGCTCGCGCGTCTGCCCCGCGTGGAAGGGGCGGGGCAGGCCTACATCACTGAGCGATTGAACAAGGTTCTCGATGCCGCCCAGGTGGAAGCCGCCCGGTTGAAGGATGAGTATGTGAGCGCCGAACATGTCCTGATCGCCATGGTGGAAGAAAAAGACAGCGTGGCCGCCCGGCTGCTTAAAACCGCCGCCGTGACGAAGGATGATATTTTCAAGGTCCTGGTGGAAATAAGGGGGAATCAGCGGGTCACCGATCCCAATCCCGAAGAGAAATATGACGCCTTGAAGCGTTACGCGAAAGATTTCAACGAGCTGGCGAAGAAGGGGGCCTTCGACCCCCTTATCGGCCGGGATGAAGAGGTGCGCAGAATCATGCAGGTCCTCTCCCGGCGGACCAAAAACAACCCTGTCTTGATCGGCGACCCGGGGGTGGGAAAGACCGCGATTGTGGAAGGCCTTGCCCAGCGCATCGTAAACGGGGACGTGCCGGAAAACCTGAAGAACAAGCGGGTTATTGGCCTGGATATCGGGGCGCTCGTGGCCGGGGCAAAGTATCGCGGAGAATTTGAGGAGCGCCTGAAGGCCGTCCTCAAAGAGGTAACCGCCGCCGAAGGGGAAATAATCCTCTTCATCGACGAAATTCATACGATGGTGGGCGCGGGCGCCGCCGAAGGCTCCGTGGATGCCTCCAATATGCTCAAACCCGCCCTGGCCAGAGGTGAGCTTCATTGCGTCGGCGCCACCACCCTGAACGAATACCGGAAATACATTGAAAAAGACGCCGCCCTCGAACGAAGATTTCAACCTATCTTTGTCAAGGAACCCTCGGTGGAAGACACCATCGCCATCCTCCGGGGACTCAAGGAACGTTATGAAGTGCACCATGGCGTCCGGATCAAGGATGCAGCGATCATTGCCGCGGCAACCCTCTCCGACAGATACATCTCCGATCGTTTCCTCCCCGATAAGGCGGTGGACCTGATTGACGAGGCCGCGTCACGTCTCCGGATTGAACTAGACAGCCTCCCCAAGGAGATTGATGTCCTGGAGCGCCGAGGGATACAGCTGGAAATAGAACGGCAATCCCTGAAAAATGAAGCGGACAGGACCTCTATCGAACGACGGGAAAAGATCGAAAGGGAACTCTCGGAAATCAGGGACTCCATGGCGAATTTGAAATCCCACTGGGAGGCCGAGAAGGCGTCGATAAAAAGGATACAGACGATTAAGGGAACCATGGAATCCCTGAAGCAGGAGGAGCAGAATGCAATGAGAGACGGCAATCTGGCCCTCGCGGCGGAAATACGTTACGGCAGGCTGGTGGAACTGCAAAACGAACTCGCCGCCGAACATGCCAGACTCACCGAAACCAAAGACGACCTCCGGTTGCTCAAGGAAGAGGTGGATGGCGATGATGTGGCCGAGGTGGTGGCAAACTGGACAGGGATACCCGTATCCCGCATGGTGGAAAGCGATATTCAGAAACTGATTCACATGGAAGAGCGGCTCACCAGACGGGTCATCGGCCAGGAAGAGGGGATCGGGGCTGTCTCCAGCGCCTTGCGCCGGGCCCGTTCCGGTCTTCAGGACCCGAACCGGCCCATCGGGTCTTTCATTTTCCTTGGTCCCACCGGGGTGGGCAAGACGGAACTTGCCCGGGCGCTGGCCGAATTCATGTTTGACAACGAACAGAACATGGTCAGGATAGACATGTCGGAATATATGGAAAAACATGCCGTTTCCCGGCTGATCGGCGCCCCGCCCGGTTATGTGGGCTACGACGAAGGCGGATATCTCACCGAGGCGGTCCGCAGGCGTCCATATTCGGTGCTGCTCTTCGATGAAATCGAAAAGGCCCATCCCGATGTGTTCAATATTCTCCTTCAGGTTCTCGATGATGGCCGGCTTACCGACGGTCATGGCCGGACAGTGGACTTCAAGAATACCATTGTCGTCATGACCTCGAACATCGGCGGTCAGTGGTTGCAGGATCCGCTCATGGACAAGGAGGAAAAACACAGCCGCGCAACTGAGGCCCTGCGCCAGGCCTTCAAACCGGAATTTCTCAACCGCGTGGATGACATCATCATCTTCAATTCCCTTGAGCTTGCGGACATAGAAAAGATCGTCGCCATTCAGCTTGGCCTGATCCAGAACAGGCTCAAGGAACGAAAATTAACCCTGGAATTGACACAAAGGGCAAAAGAATATATAGCCTCCGTCGGTTACAGCCCAGTTTACGGGGCCAGACCACTCAAGAGGACCCTGCAGAAAATGCTGCTGGACCGCCTGGCCCTTAAAATCCTGGAAGGATCTTTCAGCGACGGCGACCGGATCACCGTTGATTACCGCGATGACGGGGGAATTGTATTTGAGGTAGATAACATTATGGGAGAGGTGCAATGAATTCACTAAAAACAGCCCTGCTGCTGGGCGCTCTAACGGGACTTCTGATGTTCATCGGGGGATTGTTCGGTGGAAATCAGGGGGTCCTGCTCGCCTTCATCTTTGCCGCCATCCTGAATATGGGCGCTTACTGGTACTCAGATAAACTTATTCTCCGGATGTACAAGGCCCGGGAGGTATCGGAAACCCACGAGCCGGTCCTCTATAACCTGGTGAGAAACCTCAGCATGAAGGCCGGACTTCCCCTGCCAAAGGTGTATATTATCCCCCAGGACGCGCCGAACGCCTTTGCCACCGGCAGGAATGAGGATCACGCCGTGGTGGCGGTTACCGAGGGACTCCTGCGCATTCTTACCCGGGAAGAATTGGAAGGCGTCATCGCCCATGAACTCGCCCATATCAAAAACAGGGATATGCTCATCGGCTCGATTGCCGCCACCATGGCAGGAGCGATCGCCATGCTGGCCAATATGGCCCAGTGGGCGGCGATCTTCGGCGGCGGGAATCGAGACAGCGAGAAAGAAGGGGCAGGCGGCATGATCGGCCTCATCCTCATGGCCATTCTCGCCCCCCTGGCCGCCTCGCTGATACAGATGTCCATCTCCCGCTCCCGTGAGTATCTTGCCGATGCCTCCGGGGCAAGATTTTCGGGCAATCCTCAGGGATTGGCCGCGGCACTGGAAAAGATTACCCTGGCCTCACAGATGACCCAGTTGGAGGCCAATCCCTCAACGGCCCACATGTTTATCGTGAATCCCCTGTTCGGCCAGTCCTTTAAAAATCTCTTCAGCACCCACCCGCCGGTCGCGGAAAGGATTGAGCGGCTCAGACAGATGAAAATCTATTAGGTCGTAATGCCTTTGGGCGAAGTCCCAGGAGAACGGCGGCAAACACCTTGGAGGAGTCAATGATGGAAAAAGAAAAAAAGGGAACGGGATTTGTCGTAAAAGACAAGCGCATCTTCGATGAAGCGGGGACCCCGAAGCAGGAGGATTCCTTTAAGGCTGAAGATGAGCCCGCCAAGGCTGCCCCGGAAACAGCCGTTGAAGAGGGCAGTGAATTTTCCGGTGGTGATGATGGACCCGGGGATGACTTCCTCACGGAGGTTAATTTCTATAACTTCGTGCTTTCCCTGAGCACCACCGCCTTATACCATTTTGGCGACTTTCCCGATCCCGCCACTAAGGTTACCGCGCGCAACCTGGCGGCGGCAAAGCACACCATCGATATCCTTTCCATGCTGAGGGGCAAAACGGCGGGGAATCTGGACGAAAATGAAAAGAAGCTCCTGGAAGGCATTCTGTTCGAACTCAAGATGAGATATATCCGGGAGACGACCGCGAAATGATTAAGGCGCTCTCGCCGGCAAAGATCAATTTCCACCTGACGGTTCTGAGGAAACGTCCGGACGGCTACCATGACATCTTCTCGTTGATGCAGCGGATAAGCCTCTATGACTCGCTCTCATTTTGTCCCCGCGAGAAGGATATCTTAATAAGCTGCCCGGACAGCGCCCTTCCCGTAAATGAAGATAATATTGTTTCCCGGGCCGCCAGGGCCCTTTTTGCCAAGGCAGGTTACCGCGGCGGCGTGGAAATCGAAATAAAAAAGAACATCCCCATCGCCGCCGGCCTGGGCGGCGGCAGTTCAAACGCAGCCATTACCCTCGTCACGCTGAACGATCTCTTTGACTTCCGGTTGACCAAAGAGGAACTCCTGAACCTGGGGATGGCACTTGGGGCTGATGTCCCCTTTTTTATTTTTGGCAAGACCGCCTGGGCCTCGGGGATTGGCGAGGTCCTTACGGAGGCGCGAAATATACCTCAAGGCTGGTTCGTCCTTATCAACCCGGGGTTTCCGGTCTCCACGAGAAAGATTTATGCCGGCCTGAATTTGGGATTGACAAGCGAACCCATAAAATATAGTATCCCTCCCCTCCACGGCCAGGACGATCTGATCCGCTTCCTCAAGAACGATCTTGAGGGGATAACGAGCGAACTCCATCCTGAAATCAGACAGATGAAGGATCTTATGCGATCCGCCGAGGCCCCGGGAAACCTTATGTCCGGCAGCGGACCGACCGTTTTCGGGTTTTTCCGGGAGGAGCAAGAGGCAAGAGCGGCAGCTTCATCCATCTCCGCAGTCATGCCAGCCGAATGGAGGGTATTTGTCGCCCATTCGATTTGATGGTGGCCGACCATTCCTGGGTCGGGAATATATCGTTTGGGGCGTCGTCAAGCGGTAAGACACAAGATTTTGGATCTTGCACTCGGAGGTTCGAATCCTCCCGCCCCAGCCAACTTTAAAAACGGATTGATATGCTGGAAAGAATAAGAATATTTTCCGGGAATGCCAACCCGGCACTGGCAAAGGAGATTTGCCGGAAACTTGGAATACCCCTGGGCGATGCCAATGTGACCGCCTTCAGTGACGGCGAAACCCGCGTGGAAATAAACGAAAATGTGCGCGGCATGGATGTATTCATCATCCAGTCCACCTGCTCCCCTGTTAACGTCACCATCATGGAACTTCTGATCATGATCGATGCCATGAAGCGGGCCTCCGCCGACCGGATAACCGCCGTGATCCCTTACTACGGTTACGCCAGACAGGATCGAAAGGTGACCCCGCGCGCGCCGATAACGGCCAAACTCCTGGCCGACCTGATCACCACCGCCGGCGCCCAGCGGGTTCTGTCGATGGACCTCCACGCCGGTCAGATTCAAGGTTTCTTTAATATCCCCGTGGACAACCTCTTTGCCACCCCCGTGCTGCTGGAATATCTGAAGATGAACTATCGAGACAACCTGGTCATCATCTCGCCCGACACAGGCGGGGTGGAGAGGGCCAGGGCATTTGCCAGCCGTCTCGGCGCCGGGCTCGCCATCATCGACAAGCGCCGGCTCAGGCCGAATGAGGCCCAGGTCATGAATATCATCGGCAATGTGCGAGACAAAAAGGTTATCATTCTCGACGATATGATCGACACGGCAGGGACAGTGGTCCAGGCCGCCCAGGCGCTGCTCGATGACGGCGCGGAAGAAGTTTCCGTCTGCTGCACCCACCCGGTTCTATCGGGGCCCGCCCTGGAGCGGATCGAAGGTTCCCATTTGAAAGAGGTGGTCGTCACCGACACAATCCCCCTGAATGAAAAGGCAAAGGCCTGCCCCCGGATCAAGGTCCTCTCCGTGGCCGGCCTGCTCAGTGAAGCGGTTAAAAGGATCTATTACAATGATTCGGTGAGTTCGCTTTTCATTTAAATAAGGAATAGTTATTGAAGCTGATCGTCGGCTTGGGAAATCCCGGGGCCAGGTATCGGTTCAGTCGGCATAACTTTGGCTTTCTGATTCTGGATTATCTGGCGGACAGACATAACATCCCCGTTAAAAAGGCGAGTTTCAATGCCCTCGTGGGCGATGGGAGAATCGGAGATACCCGGATCATCCTCGCCAAACCACAGACCTACATGAATCTGAGCGGCTCCGCGGTACAGGAAATAAGCGCGTACAGCCGGATTGACGCCCTGGATATTATCGTTGTCCATGACGATCTGGATCTGCCCCTGGGGACGCTGAGGCTCAAAATAGGTGGCGGCCCTGGAGGCCATAAGGGTCTCGTATCGATAATTAACAGACTGGGAACCGCCGATTTCATCCGCCTTCGTCTGGGGATAGGAAAGCCTGTCGACCGAAGGAGGATGGAGGATTACGTGCTGGAATATTTCTCCCCGGAAGAAATGGCCTTGGTTTCCCAGGTTACGGCAAGGGCGGGCGAGGCTATCGAAGAGACCATCGATTCGGGCTTACAGGCGGCAATGGCTAAGTATCATACGAAAACAGACATAAACTCTGAGGAGGTTTAGCGATGCAGCGACTTAAGATCAAATCCCTGTTGTTTTTCTTTTTCGCAGTAGTTCTGTCCCTCATTACGGCGGGCACGGCCATGGCGGGAGAGGCCGATATCAAGATACCCGATCTGACGAATATCAGTTTCCAGATCTTTGGCGCGGCGGTGAGCGGCCTCACGCTGCTCTACTGGGGACTGGTCATCTGCACGGTCGGCATGGTCTTCGGCGTCATCCAGTATCAGCAGACGAAGAACCTTCCGGCCCATGAATCCATGCTCAATGTATCCAATACCATCTGGGAAACCTGCAAGACCTACCTGTTCCAGCAGGGAAAATTCCTCCTGGGGCTCTGGGTGCTCATCGCCATCTGCATTATTTATTATTTTGCCGGGCTCCAGAGCAAGCCGGCCGAGAGCGTCCTGATCATCCTCTTCTGTTCCATCATGGGAATCCTTGGCTCGTACGGCGTGGCCTGGTTCGGCATCAGGATCAACACCGTCGCCAATTCCCGCGCCGCCTTTGCCTCACTGCGCGGCAGACCGCTTTCCATCGTGGACATCTGTCTCCGCTCCGGCATGAGTGTCGGCCTGCTTCTGGTCAGTGTGGAACTGTTCTTCATGATCTGCATTCTGGTCTTTATTCCCAAGGAACTGGTCGGTCCCTCCTTTATCGGGTTTGCCATCGGCGAATCTCTGGGCGCCAGCGCGCTCAGGATCTGCGGCGGCATCTTCACGAAGATCGCTGACATCGGCTCCGACCTGATGAAGATCGTTTTCAAACTCCCCGAGGACGACCCGAGGAACCCCGGAGTGATCGCCGACTGCACCGGTGACAACGCGGGCGACAGCGTCGGTCCCACGGCGGACGGATTTGAAACCTATGGGGTAACCGGCGTGGCCCTGATCGCCTTTCTGGCCCTGGCCCTTTTTACCACCCCGGAACTCTGCGGCACCCTGATCATCTGGCTCTTCGTCATGCGGATTCTCATGATCATAACGGCCATCATTTCATACTTTGTAAATCATTCCGTAAGCACCCGGCAATACGGGCAAAAGACCGATTTTAATTTTGAACATCCCCTCACCAGTCTCATCTGGCTGACCTCGATCATTTCGATTCTCGTCACCTTCGGCGCCAGTTACGTCCTGCTCTCCGATCTCCAGCCGGTGGAGAAGTTTGATTCGCTCTGGTGGGCCCTTTCCATAATAATAAGCTGCGGCACGATCGCGGGGGCGCTGATCCCGGAATTCACCAAGGTATTTACCAGCACCGGTTCCAGACATGTCTCTGAGGTGGTCAATTCGTCCCGCCAGGGGGGGGCATCTCTGAATATCCTCTCCGGCCTGGTCGCGGGCAATTTTTCCGCCTTCTGGCAGGGTCTCACGATTTTGCTTTTGATGCTCATCGCCTATCTGGTCTCCAAAAACGCCGCCATCCTGGCCATCATGCCTGACGAGTTTCTCTTCGCCACGCCCGTGTTCGCCTTTGGTCTGGTCGCCTTCGGCTTCCTCGGCATGGGACCGGTGACCATCGCGGTGGACAGCTTCGGGCCGGTTTCGGACAACGCCCAGTCCATCTACGAGCTTTCCATGATTGAAAAGATTCCCGATATCAAAAATGATATCAAGAATAAATTCGGTTTCGAGCCTGATTTTGAAACCTCCAAGCATTACCTGGAGGCCGCCGACGGGGCGGGAAATACCTTCAAGGCCACGGCAAAACCGGTGTTGATCGGCACTGCGGTGGTCGGCGCCACGACGATGGTCTTCGGCATCATTATTCTGCTCGAACATCTCTTCGGGAACGTGGTGGAAAAATTGAGTCTGGTCCAGCCGGAGATTATCCTGGGACTACTCATGGGCGGGTGCGTGATCTACTGGTTCTCCGGCGCCTCCATCCAGGCGGTCGTCACCGGCTCCTATCGCGCCGTGGTATTCATCAAGGAAAATATCAACCTCTCGGCCGAATCAGCCTCCATTGAAGACAGCAAAGAGGTGGTCAGGATCTGCACCCTCTACGCCCAGAAGGGGATGGTCAATATCTTTGTGGTGGTCTTCTTTATGACCCTGGCCCTGGCCTTTTTCAACCCCTACTTCTTCATCGGCTACCTCATCGCGATTGCCTTTTTCGGACTCTTCCAGGCGATTTTCATGGCCAACGCGGGCGGCGCCTGGGATAACGCCAAGAAGATCGTGGAGGTGGATCTGAGGCAGAAGAACACGCCCCTGCACGAGGCCACCGTGGTGGGCGATACGGTGGGCGATCCCTTCAAGGATACCTCCTCGGTGTCTCTCAACCCCGTCATCAAGTTCACCACGCTCTTCGGGCTCCTGGCCGTGGAGATTGCCGTAACCATGGAGAATGAAGCGCTGAAGCTGGGCCTGGCCTTCGTATTTCTAGCCATCGCCCTGACCTTTGTTTATCGTTCTTTCTACGGAATGAGGATTTCTGACGTAAAGCTGTAATACGGGAACTCCCTCCCCTTAACAGGGAGACCTAAAGCCCCAGGCCCCCGACCCTTCAAGGGAAGGGTCGGGGTGGGGATGGGGTTAGATGACCGCTCTGCCAATAAAACCCCCTCCCCCTCCTAACCTACCCCTTTAAGGGGGAGGTATCAAACAGTTCCCCTCCTTACCCCCCTCCACTGGAAGCGGGAGGAGCAGAACCCCACCATTGCCCCCAGGGTAGGGGGCGGGGTTTAGCATTTCTTACGAGTTCATGATATTTATCAGCCAAAAAAATAGCGCCTCCCCAGCGGAAGGCGCTATTTTTTTCTTAAAACTAAAGGCAGCGGACAGGCCGACGCGTCATCTTTTAAAAAAATGGTGGATGGAAAAGGAGGGAACCAAAAACCATCCACCATTTATAAAAACTGAAAAGGGCATGCCCCTTTCAGGTTACGCATACATCACCCGGCCCGGCCAGCCGCCGCAATCAGTCTTCCCGGGTAAGGAAGAAGACGCCGCTTTCATCGATGCTAACTTCAGGCTCCGCTTCTCCGCTCTTCCTTTGGTCCTGCCTGGGCGCCCCTGATTCGGGCGCTTCTATAAAAAAGAAAAACTCACTGTCCTCGTTTTCCCCGCATATCCGCCCGGACACTTCCCCTGCGTCGTCTGGCGACTGCTCTTGAATATTTCTACCCTGCCTTCTCATTGAGAACCCTTATGGCACTCCTAGCGGCGCTGTGATCTTTTCGCCGTCACTCAACGACAATCGTCTATTCATAAGCAATTCCGGTGCCATATCAGATGGGCATTATATCCGCCCATAACCGTGGCGAAATGGGTGTAGAAGCGAGGCGTTTAATCACTCCCCGAGTGCGATGATCGCACAACAGTCGAGGAACGACTTCCAATGAAAAACGCGCCTGAAAGGGAATATGGCGCAGGTGCGTAAGAGGCACGATTTGTGCGCTTCAAGCACAAAATAATGTTCAGCGGAGGGAGGAACCAATCTTTTTTTGCTCCCTTATGAGTTTATAACGTGAAATGCCCAGCAATCCCGCGGCCCTGGTCTTATTCCCCCGGCTTTCCTGCAGGGCATGGGCGATGATTTTACCCTTGATTTCACTAAGGATATTATCGGTCGCCGCCGTGTAATCGATCCCCGCTGACGGCAGTTGAAAGACCGCGTTGTTCAGCGCGAGATTATTCGGCGTCTCCAGCTTCACGGATTTCACTTCGGACGGCAGATTGTCGAGGGTTATAATCGAATCACCCCGCTGCAGGATCATGATCCGTTCGATAATATTCCTCAATTCACGGACATTCCCGGGCCAGGGGTGGCTTCTCAGGATATACTCCGCGTCATAGGAAAACCCCTTCACATTCTTCTTGAACTTCCTGTTGAATTCCTCAAGGTAATGGCTGGCCAGCAACCCTATGTCTTCCTGCCGCTCCCGGAGCGGGGGAATGGTAATGGGCAGAACACTGATCCGATAGAAAAGGTCCTCCCGGAAGGTGCCTTCCTGGACCATTTTGGTGAGTTCCTTATTGGTCGAAAAAATAAACCGCACATCAAGGGGGACATTGTCCGTGCCGCCGAGGCGTCTCAGGGACCCTTCCTCCAGCACCCTGAGAAACTTTGCCTGGATATGGATGCTCATATCTCCGATCTCGTCCAGGAGCAGGGTTCCGCCGTTTGCCGAGTCAATGATCCCCAGTTTCCTCTTCTTTGCGTCGGTAAACGCGCCCGCTTCGTAGCCAAATAGTTCACTCTCCAGGAGATTACCCGGGATGGCGGCGCAATTTATGGAAACGAAGGGCTTGGCCGCCCGGTTGCTCTGACGGTGTATCGCCCGCGCGATCAATTCCTTCCCGGTTCCGCTTTCTCCCTGTACCAGGATATTTGTGTTGTGGTCCGCCACCTCCTGAATCAGGTGAAAGATATCCATGATCTTTCGAGATTTCCCGATGATATTATGAAAACCAAGGAGAATGTCTTCCCGCTCCTTGAGTTTTACCACCTCTGTTTTGAGGTTTCTGGCCTCCAGGGAAATGAGGGAGTGCATGATGGCATTATCATATGAGACGGCGGCATTCTTAACCAGGATATCCATAACGTTGACAAGGTCTTGTGAATATCTGACCGATTTGCTGGCCACGTACAGGGCGCCCTTGAACTTGTCCTTAATGGAAAGAGGGAGCGCCATCTCCGAACCATAGCCCGCAAACAGGGGCGGCGAGGATTCATCGGGCTGTCTTATGATTATCCGGTTGGCCTCAATCGCCTTTCTGATTATGCTGCCGTTGATAATCTCCTGCGCCGGTCCCCGGTCCTCAACGGTGACCCGTTCACCGTCATTGATCAGACAACGGTCTTTTTCAATATCCCAAAAGTACACGAGGGCCCGTTCCACCCCGGCAATTTTCTTTGCCCATTCAACCAGGACATCGTGAATATGATTGTCCATCTGGTAGCTCTGGTTCATCGCGGCGACCGCCTCCTGAAGGGCGGTCAGCTGATGGATCTTTTCGAGGTTTTTCTCGAACAGCCGGGCGCTGTGGATGATGATGCTGATCTGATTCGCAAAGGCCAGAAACAGATTGATCTCCTCGGGATAAAACCTCGTTTCCTCCCGGCACCAGACCGCGATGATGCCGATCACTTCGTTCTCTATCTTCAAAGGCGAGCAGAAGTAGGATCCCTGATTGGAGATGCTGGTTAGAAAACGATCGTAATCTGAAATGCGGGGATCCGTGGC
>JAXMLI010000082.1:0-8928 GCA_034368785.1 Smithellaceae bacterium
ATCTCCGCAACGTCTTCAAGGAAGGGGAATTGGAGCAAGCGGCAACTGTTGCAAAAAATGCAACAGTTCAGCGAGAGGGCGGCCGGGAGGTTGTCCGCGAAATCGAGTATTTCAACCTCGACGCCGTCCTCTCCGTAGGTTACCGGGTCAACTCGAAACGCGGTACGCAGTTCCGCATCTGGGCCACAAAGCTCCTGCGCGATCATTTGCTCAAAGGATACACCGTCAACGAACGGCGCCTCCGCGACCTCAACCAGGCGGTCCGCCTGATCGCCGCTGTGGCCGATCGACAGGATCTCTCCGGTGACGAGGCCAAGGCCCTGCTCAGGGTGGTGGGCGAGTACCGCTTTGCCCTGGATCTGCTTGATGATTACGACTATCAGCGGGTGAGCGCACCCCCGACGGACGAAGCGTCGGTTCAGCCGCTGACCTATCCGGAAGCCCTGCGGATCGTGGAGCAGCTGCGCGAGCGGTTCGGCAGTTCCACCCTGTTCGGGCGGCAAAAGGACGAGGGACTTCAGGGCGCCCTGGGCGCTGTGATGCAAACCTTCGAAGGCCGCGACCTCTACCCGAGTCTGGAGGAGAAGGCCGCACACCTGCTCTACTTTCTGATCAAAAACCATCCCTTCGTGGACGGCAACAAGCGCATCGGCGCCGCGCTGTTCCTCTGGTTTCTGGAAAAGAACGGGGCGATCCGGGATCGGAATGGCGAACGGCGCATCTCCGCCGCCGCCCTCGTGGCCCTCACCCTGCTGATCGCCGAGAGCAAGCCGGCCGAGAAGGCCATCATTGTCCGTATCGTGACCCACCTCTTATGTGAACGAGGAGGAGAAATCCTGGCATGACTACCGACACAACTGAAAGAGGCTTGGAACGACTGATCTGCCAGGTGCTGACAGGGTATCCCTGTGACCCGGCGTCTGTATCGTCCGGCGCGATAGCGATGACCAGCGTTTCCGGGGCGGCTGGCGGCAGCGGCTGGATCTGCGGCGCGCCCGGGGATTACGACCGCGAATATTGCGTGGACCTGGCCCAGCTTGCCCACTTCCTTCGGGACACGCAGCCCAAAGCGGCGGAAGCCCTCAGCCTCGATGAGGACAGCCCCACGCGCCGGAAGTTCCTCGCCCGCCTGCAAGGGGAGATCACGAAACGCGGCACGATTGATGTGCTCCGCCACGGGGTGAAGCACGGGCCTCATCACCTCGATCTCTTTTACGGCACACCTTCGCCGGACAACCCGGCAGCCGTCGCGCGTTATGCGAAGAACCACTTCACCGTGACACGGCAACTTCGCTACAGTCGCGACGAGACGCAACTTTCCCTGGATATGTGCCTTTTCATCAACGGCCTGCCGGTGGCCACCTTTGAGCTTAAAAACAGCCTGACCAAGCAGACCGTGGCAGACGCCGTTCAGCAGTACAAGCGGGACCGCGATCCACGGGAGCGGCTCTTCGAGTTTGGCCGCTGTATCGTGCATTTCGCCGTGGACGACCATGAAGTGAGGATGTGTTCCCATCTTAAGGGAAAAGCGTCCTGGTTCCTGCCCTTCAACCAGGGGTGGAACGACGGCGCCGGCAATCCGCCCAATCCCGACGGCCTCAAGACCGACTACCTCTGGAAACGCCTGCTGACCCGTGAAGGTTTGACCGACATCCTGGAGAACTACGCGCAGGTCGTCGAGACGAAAGACGAAAAGACGGGCCGCAAGAGAGGTGTGCAGATTTTCCCCCGGTATCATCAGCTTGATGTGGTGCGGAAACTCCTCGCTGATGCTGTCCAGTATGGTGCAGGCAAGCGTTACTTGATCCAGCATTCGGCGGGCAGCGGCAAATCCAACTCCATCGCCTGGCTGACCCATCAGCTCATCAGCCTGCGCAAGGATGAGGCAAATGTCTTCGATTCGATCATCGTCGTCACCGATCGCCGGATCCTCGATCAGCAGCTCCGAGCGACGATCAGGCAATTTGCCCAAGTGGGGGCGACGGTGGGGGCGGTCAAGGAAGGCGATGCCTCGAAGACGAAACAGCTCAGTGAGTTTCTGGAGCAGGGCAAGAAGATCATTATCGTGACCGTGCAGACATTTCCTGCCGCCCTCGACAAGATCGGCCTGGAGCACCGGGGAAAGAAATACGCCATCATCATCGACGAGGCGCATTCGAGCCAGGGCGGCAAAACATCGGCGGCCATGAGCACAGCGCTTTCGGTGTCCGGGGTGGAGGAAGAGGAAGAAACCTTCGAGGATAAAGTCAACCGGATCATGGAGGCACGGAAACTTCTGCCCAACGCGAGTTACTTTGCCTTCACCGCCACGCCCAAGCACAAGACGCTGGAGATCTTCGGTGAGCCGGAGCTGCAGCCCGACGGCAAGGTGGCGCACCGGCCTTTTCACAGCTACACGATGAAACAGGCGATCCAGGAAGGATTCATCCTGGATGTGCTCCGTTATTACACACCGGTGGAGAGCTACTACAAACTGATCACGAAGATCGAGGACGATCCCGAATTTGACACCAAACGGGCACGGAAGAAGCTGCGCCGCTATGTCGAGAGCCACGACCACGCCATTCGGCTCAAGGCTGAGATTATGGTGGATCACTTCCACGAACAGGTCGTTTCTCTGAACAAGATCGGCGGGCAGGCACGGGCAATGGTAGTGACAAGCGGCATCGGACGGGCAATCAAGTACTACGATGCCATCCGCGACTACCTGCTCGAGCGCAAGAGCCCTTGCAAGGCCATCGTCGCCTTCTCCGGAGAGCATGAATATGGCGGTGTCAAAGTCACGGAGGCCTCGCTCAACGGCTTCCCGTCGAGCCGGATCGCCGACGAAATTAAGAACGATCCCTATCGCTTCCTGATCTGCGCCGAGAAGTTCCAGACGGGATACGATGAGCCGCTCCTGCACACGATGTATGTGGACAAAATTCTCTCGGGCATCAAGGCGGTGCAGACCCTCTCGCGCCTCAATCGGGCGCATCCGCAGAAGCATGACGTTTTTGTGCTCGATTTTGTAAATGATACCGACACCATTCGGGAGTCTTTTGCCGACTACTATCGCACCACGATTCTCTCCGAAGAGACCGACCCGAACAAACTGCATGATTTGAAGGCGTCGCTTGACGGCTATCAGGTCTACCGGGCGACCGATATCGACCAGCTGGTCGCGTTATATCTTGGCGGCGCTGATCGCGACAAGCTGGACCCGATCCTTGATGCCTGTGTGGCTGTTTACAAGGAGCAGCTCGACGAAGACGGGCAGGTGGATTTCAAGGGCAAGGCCAAGACGTTTGAGCGCACCTACGGTTTTCTCGCTTCCATCCTGCCTTACACCAATGCCGAGTGGGAAAAACTTTCGATCTTCCTGAATTTCCTGATTCCCAAGCTGCCGGCGCCGGTGGAAGAGGACCTCTCGAAGGGCATTCTCGAAGCCATCGACATGGACAGCTATCGTGTCGAAAAGAAGGCGGTCATCAAGATCCAGCTCCCGGACGAGGACGCCTTTATTGAACCGGCCCCGACCGGGGGCAATTTCGGGATTACGGAGCCAGAGCTGGATCGGCTGTCCAGTATCCTCAAGACCTTCAATGACCAGTTTGGAAATGTCCCCTGGACGGACACCGACCGGGTTCATAAGCTGATCACCGAGGACATCCCCGCCCGGGTGGCGGTCGATACAGCCTACCAGAACGCCAGGAAGAACTCGGACAAACAGAATGCCCGCATCGAGCACGATAAAGCGTTAATGCGAGTTATGACCGCTGTACTCAAGGACGACACGGAACTCTTCAAACAATTCATGGACAACGAGTCGTTCAAACGGTGGATGACCGATACGGTGTTCGGACTGACCTATGACCCGCCTCGGGCGGGATTGGAAAAGGGGGGAGTGCAGTACTAACTACCTGCCGAATACAGGCGGGAGGATCCATAGAAAATTACCAAAAGTACGGTGCTACACAAATGCATTTCCCCGAATCATTGACTACAATAAATAATCGCTAACCTCTCCGCCCCCGATTAAGGGAGCAGATAAGCAGCCGCTCATTACAATTTTGGCGATGTGTCCGGCTTGAATAATTACAAGGGGGAGGTCTTGGCTGAAATCGGCGTTCATTTCATCTTCCCCTGGAGGGCGGCAGGGAAGAAGTGGCCTAAGAGCGGCCGGGCGGAGATAGGATTACCGCAGCCAAACTTCCGGTGGATCTGAGAACAGGGGACTTTGCTAATTCAGTTTTTCTGCCGGGGAGGGGCTACTAAAGCGAAAGGGCCACCGAAACGGATGGGCAAGGGAAGCCTTGCCCATCCTTCGTCTTCGGAATGGCATTATTATCCGGCAACTGCCGCCCTTCTATGTGCGACAGCTGCCGGACCGTATGGGTCATTATTTTTTCTTGTCCGCCGCCGGAGCAGCTTCCATGGCCGCGTTGACATTATCCGTCTGGGTTTTCAGCTGCGGCCCGATGGCCTTCAGCAGATTCATCGCCTCACGGATCTTTCCTCCCTGCAACTGATCCTTTGCCGCCGTAAGGTCCACTTCTGCCTTACCGATGGCCGCCTGGATTTCTTCGCGGTTTACCTGCACCTTCTTCTTTACCGCCGCTACAACCAGACCCTTCAGATTCTCCATTTCCTTCTGAAGATCCACGGTAAACTGCTCGGCTTCCGTCTTCATCTTGGCCTTGTTGGCCTCCACATCGGCCAGGGACTGACCGGCCAGCACCGCTGCCTCTTCCGCCGCTGCCTTGGCTTCCTTATACTTCTTGCCGCCAACCAGACTCTTGGCATTCTGCAGCGCGGCTTCGGCCTTCTTAAAGGCCTCTTCGGCGTAGAGATTGGCTTCCTTCGCCGTGGCTTCCGCTACCGCCTTTTCGGCCTTTTCCATCTCGGCCGTGGGCGGCTTCGCGCAGCCGATAAAAAGGGCCAGGGATAAAACCACCATTAAAACGAACAACTTGCTGAATACATCTTTTCTTGACATTGTGACCTCCTTATATAAGTTGATTGTTACCTGCTCTAAAAGCACTCCCTCGTTCCCCTTATCATATCTGTATCGTGCTGCGCCACGACATATATCAACATTCGATGCTCCAGGTGGTGCCGTCTGAGGCATCCTTGAGAATAACCCCCTTCTGGGACAGGAGGAGCCTCAGCTCATCCGCTCTGCTCCAGTCCTTTGCCTGCCTGGCCGCTGTCCTTTCGGCAATCAGCCCTCCTATTTCATTGAGGTCCAGGCCCCGTTTTTCTGCCTGCCGATCGCGCTCGGAGCGAAGAAAATCCGCGGGCTCTTCCTGGAGCAGCCCGAAAATGGAGCCGGCCGCGAGGAGAAAACTCCTGGTCTCCTCCAGCACCATAAGGCCCGGGTGGGATAAACCGGAAGGCTTATCGCCCAGGAAGGCGTTCACTGCCCTGGCCAGGTCAAAAATCTGTCCCAGGGCGCGGGCGGTATTAAAATCATCATCCATCGCCTCGATCAAAGCGATCGACGTGGCCTCTTTCTTGTCGGCAAGTTTCTGTTCTCCTTCCGTCAGCGCCGCCCCCGCCGGAACCCGTTTTTTATCCCGCAGGAATTCCTCAACTGCCGCGAGGGCGGAATAGAGGCGGATGATCCCCTGCCGCGCCTCCGTGAGGGAATCGGAGGAGAAGTCCACGGGGCTGCGATAGTGGCTCTGGAGGAGGAAAAGACGAAGCGCCTCGGGGTGAAATTCCTGCAACATCTCCTGAACATTGCGGATATTGCCGAGTGATTTTGACATCTTTTCCCGGTTTACCCGGACGAAACCGTTGTGGATCCAGTAATTCGCCAGCGTCTTGCCCGTGTTCCCCTCGGACTGGGCGATCTCGTTTTCATGATGGGGGAAGACAAGGTCTTCCCCGCCGCCATGGATGTCGAAGGTGGTTCCCAGATACGCCTGACTCATGACGGAGCATTCGATGTGCCAGCCAGGACGTCCCCTGCCCCAGGGGCTTTCCCACCAGGGCTCGCCCTCCTTGCTGGCCTTCCAGAGGGCAAAATCCAGGGGATTTTCCTTTTTTTCGTTGATATCCACCCGCGCCCCGGCCCGCAGATCATCAAGGGAGCGGCCGGAGAGCTTGCCATACCCGGGAAACCTGTCCACGGCGTAATAGACGTCGCCGTCCCGCTGATAGGCCATTCCCTTCTCCAGCAGTCCCGCCACCAGGGTGATCATCCCCTGAATATAGTCCGTAGCCTTCGGTGCGTGAGTCGGCCTGGTAACACCGAGACTGTCCATATCCCGGTCGTGTTCCTGAATGAATCTCTGTGCCACCTCCCGGACTGAGACCCCCAGTTTATTGGCCTTCTCGATGATCTTGTCGTCAATATCGGTGAAGTTTTTTACATAAGTCACCTCATACCCGCAGTATCTGAGGTATCGGGCGATCACGTCGAAGACCACTGCCGAGCGGGCATGTCCGATATGACAAGCATCATAAGCCGTGATTCCACACACATAGAGGCCCACCTTGCCTTCCTCGCAAGGGTGGAATTCCTCCTTTTTTCTGGTCAGGGTATTGTATAGTTTTAGCGTCATGGTGAGTGTACTCAGGGGAAAATTGCCGCGGCCTTCAGTCCTGTCGCCTCGGGAAGGCCGCAGAGGATGTTCATATTCTGCACCGCCTGGCCCGCCGCCCCTTTGATCAGATTATCGATGGCCGAGATCGCCGTGAGGCGATTCATGCGCCGATCGACGTGAACGCCGATCTCACAGAAATTTGTGCCCCGTACGGATGATATATTGGGGAAAAACCCCTCTTTGCATATACGGACAAATTCTTCACCCTGGAAATACTCCCGGTAAAGGTCTCTCACCTCCGCGGAAGACACATCCCTGTTCAATGTCGCATAAATGCTGCTGAGTATCCCGCGATTTACCGGGAG
Organism: Smithellaceae bacterium; assembly: GCA_034368785.1. Lineage (GTDB taxonomy): Bacteria > Desulfobacterota > Syntrophia > Syntrophales > CAMTWB01 > CAMTWB01. The sequence goes on from JAXMLI010000082.1 coordinate 6,899, forward strand.
CAGATGGGGGGTAAAGGTCAGTTGCACATCAGCCTTTGCCAGCCGGCCAAGTTCCTGTTCAATCTCCGGCGTATGCCGGTGCTGTCCGATCTTGTAGGCCTTGAAGCCCTCATTTACCTCGCAGAAGAGGGAACCCTGCTGGGCTTCCCGGCCGGCGCCGCTTGTGCCGGATTTCGCGTCCACAATGATTGAAGAGGGATCAAGCCACCCCGCGCTGAGAACCGGGGCCAGGCCAAGGATGACACTGGTGGGGTAACAGCCGGGATTCGCCACCAGTCTCGCCCCGGCGATCTCCCGGCGATAGAGTTCCGGTATCCCGTAAACGCTCCCGGCCAGCAGCTCCGGGTGGCTGTGCGGGCCGTACCAGGCAGCATATACCTCTTCGCTCTTCAGGCGAAAATCCGCGCTCAGGTCGATAACCTTTCTACCAGCGGCGAGAAAGGTCGGCACAAACTCCATGGAAGCTTGATGCGGCAGGGCCAAAAAGACTAGATCCGCGATATTGGCGACCTCCCGGGGGGATAAATCGCTGAAGGTCAGATCTGTGACACCGTAAAGATGAGGGTAAACTTCAGAAATGGGCGATGAGGCCAGTTTTCGCGAGGTAATGGCCACCACTTCCGCGCTCGGGTGTTGAAGCAGGAGACGTAACAGTTCCTGCCCCGTATATCCGCTGGCCCCGTATATGGCGATCCTGAACACTTCCTCCTCCTGAAAAAAAGACCCCAAAAAGAAAGGGAGGCCAGGGCCTCCCCATTTTTATCTCTTGGAAAACTGGAATCTCTTTCTGGCACCTGGCTGACCGTACTTTTTCCTTTCGACGATACGGGAGTCCCTGGTCAGAAACCCGGCCTTCTTGAGCAGAGGCCTCATCTCGGCATCGTACGCCAGGAGCGCCTTGGAAATGCCATGTTTGACCGCGCCTGCCTGGCCGGCTATTCCGCCACCCGCGACATTAACATAGACATCAAACTTATTTTTCTTTTCCACAATCTCGAAGGGCTGATTTATCATCATCTTCAGACTCTCGCGAGGGAAGTAATTGTCAAAAGTCCTTTTGTTGACCGTGATCACCCCATTGCCTTCTTTCATATAAACCCTGGCGATGGCCGTTTTTCTCTTTCCTGTGGCGTAATAACGTTTGTCCGTCATAAAATCTCCCAATAAACTCTCACGACTTTTCCTTGCGGGCAAGGCGTCTGATATGACCCAAAGCCGCCCTGAAGAACAAGAATACGTTTAATCCCTGGACAACTGTAATATCCGGGGACATTGGGCGGCATGATTATGGTCACCGCCCACATATATCTTGAGTTTTTTCAACATCTTCCGACCAAGGGAATTCTTGGGCAACATACCCTTAACCGCCATCCGCAATAGCTCCGAAGGCTTTTCCTGCAGCACCTTGCCGGCGGTTCTCGTTGTAAGCCCACCGGGATAACCGCTGTGGCGATGATACAGTTTGTCCGTCAGTTTCTTGCCTGTCAGGACGACCTTCTCGGCATTCACCACGATGATAAAATCCCCGGCATCCATATAGGGGGTATAGATAGGCTTATGCTTCCCGCGGAGCCTTGAAGCGATCTCGCTGGCCAAATGCCCCAGCACAAGACCGGCCGCATCGATTGTGTACCATTCCCGTACTACATCCTCTATTTTCGCATTGTATGTCTTCATGTATTCACCAGCTTTACGGAAGTTTAAGGGGAGTTATCTATGCAATTAGGAATCATTTGTCAAGCAAAACATGCTGCCTGAGTGTGCGACAGAAATATTGGTATCCCGTTCTTTCAGAGATTGATCCCGCCCTTGGGAAAAGGGGGGGTTTACAATGACCAATGGTAAGGGTTATTTATCATCCGTCAAATCTCCACCCACCCCTCTTTGCTAAACTGACCGCTGGACACAAATATTGCTGGACACGCGAGGCACAAGTTGTAGGGTGCGTTAGCGGAGCGTAACGCACCAAATTATCCGGTGCGTTACGGCAAAAAGCCGCCTAACGCACCCTACATTTCTACCTTTCTACC
>JAXMLI010000083.1:0-3739 GCA_034368785.1 Smithellaceae bacterium
TGCAGATAATATCGCGCAGCTCTCCCTTGGAGCGGATGTTCTTCTGCTGGAACTGTGTATGGTGAGTCATGTCAATCAGGCGTTTAGCCAATACCGCCAAAGTTTCTTTGATGATAAAGCCATCACAGATGAGAATTTCGGTGAGGGACCGACAGTCAGCCGGCGCTGGGCGATTACAGAACCAGCGTTCGGCAATATTGAATAAAGCATCCCGGTGAATAAAAGAGGTCAGGTACATGTTGTTGGATACAGCCCTCCGGATTAAATGAATCCACCTTTCTGGTGTTTACCCATGAACGCGTGCCGCTTATGAAAGATGTCTATACGGATATATTCAGGAGATGTCAAAAAGCTTTTTGGGATACTATGGAAGGTAAAAGGGGCCAGACCCCTTTCCGCTGGTTTTATCGTATGGGGTTAAAGCGGTATTCTGAGCAACCGTTCTTGAAGATTTTTGGGAGCATCGGGCGGCGCTGTAAGATCGTCGTTATCCGTTACCCATAAATTTGTCGCACACCAGTGTGCCAAAAACCCCTTGACACACAGGAGTACTTCCCATAGCGTCCCGGAAATTGCGATGGTTCATATGCCTGCCTCTATACGAAAGATTAGGCCAGCATATGGCGCTGCGAGGAATACCGGTAAGACGCGCAAAGGAAAGCCCGCTCCGTAAGAAAGGGAGAATCATGGACACGAAAAACATTCTTGATATTATTCAAAAGAACAGCAACAGCAAAGGAAGGCTTATTTCTATCCTCGAAGAAATCCAGGAGGAATATACGTATCTTCCCGAAACAGCGCTGAGGCAAGTTGCTGAAGAAACCGGTTTTTCTCTGACGGATATCTACGGCGTTGCCACCTTCTACAAAGCCTTCAGCCTGAAACCAAGAGGCAAACACTGCGTCTCCGCATGTCTTGGCACGGCATGCCATGTTCGCGGCGCTCAAAAAATTGTGGAGAAATTCGCTCAACAACTCAAGATTAAACCGGGCGAGACCACCCCCGATAACGAGATCACGTTTGAAACGGTCAATTGTCTCGGGGCCTGTGCTCTGGGGCCGATTGTCGTCTCCGACGGACATTATTTCGCCAATGTGACTGCCGGGAAGGTCAAGAAGATTCTTCGGGACACGAAGGTAGGATCCTACGGCGACGGAGAATCAAAGGAGTACGAATTCACCATGGATGCCTCGTGTCCCCGGTGCAACCGAGGTCTGATGGACAGTGAGCATTGCCTCGATGGTCATCCGTCCATTTCGATCACCGTTTCTATGGACGGAAAGAGCGGATGGGCGAGGATGCCCTCTCTTTACGGACACTTTGCCAGAGTCCATGAGCATGAAATTCCCCAAAATACCATCGTCAGTATGTTGTGTCCTCATTGCCGATCAATCCTACAGGATAGTTTCAGTTGCGTAGAATGCGGCGCCCCTCTGGCGTCGATGAAGATAAACGGGGGAGATGGCGTCCTTCGGATATGCACCCGTGAAGGATGCAATGGACACCTGCTCGAACTAAACGGAACGGCATTCTAAGGTGCGCATATGGAAACATTCAATTCGATAAAAGGATTTCTGGAAGTTCATTCCCGTCTTGTGGGACAAGACAATTTGCATATTCCCACCCTTGTCATCTCCGCGGGTACCTGCGGACAGGCAAGCGGCGCCAACCTTTTAATTCGCGCGGCAAAAAAAGAACTGCTGCAAAAAAAGCTGACCGACAAAATCCGCCTCCGTATCACCGGCTGCCACGGATTCTGCGCCATGGAACCATCGGTGCTGGTCGAACCGCGCGGCACGTTTTATCCAAAACTCCGTCCCGGCGACATGGCAACGATTATCGAGGCCGTAACGAGCGGCGCCGTCGTCAACAGCCTGCTTTTCATTGATCCGGAAACAGGCGAAAGGATCGAGAGACAGGATGATATCCCCTTTTTCAAAAAACAGATGCGAACCATCATCGGCCGCAACGAAAAGGTCGACCCGATCCGCATCCGCGACTATATTCTGGACGATGGTTATGTTGCCCTGGCAAAGTTACTTGACCGGCAAGAGCCCCGGTTCATTCTTGACGAAGTTAAGACTTCGGGATTGCGCGGCCGCGGTGGCGCGGGATTTCCCACCGGTCAGAAATGGGAGCTCTTTGCTGCCCAGCGAAACGGCGCCGGCAAATATCTTATTTGTAACGCCGACGAGGGTGATCCGGGCGCCTACATGGACCGCAGCATCCTGGAAGGAAACCCGCACAGCATTATCGAAGGGATGACGATAGGCGCTTACGGAACGGGTGCAACAGAGGGCGTCATTTATGTGAGAACCGAATATCCGCTGGCAATAAAGCACCTCAATGCAGCGCTTAAACAGGCGAGGGAACTTGGCCTGCTGGGAGACAATATTCTGGGGACGGGATTTTCGTTTGACATAGGTATTGTAAAAGGTGCAGGCGCCTTTGTCTGCGGTGAAGAAACAGCGTTGATAGCCTCTATTGAGGGTCGTATGGGGGACCCACGGCAGAGACCCCCGTTTCCGATTGTGAAAGGTCTCTATGGAAAGCCGACCATGATAAATAACGTGGAAACCTGGGCGAATATCCCTGTGATAATGAATATGGGCGGCAGCTCCTTTGCCCGAATAGGAACAAAGGGGAGTTCGGGGACAAAAATATTCAGCCTTGTGGGCAAGATCAAGAATACCGGGCTGGTCGAGATCCCCATGGGGATAACCATCAAGGAGGTTGTCCAGAGCATCGGAGGAGGCCCGGCAGGACATGGAGAAATCAAGGCAATCCAGACCGGCGGCCCATCCGGTGGCTGTATCCCCGCATCAAGATTCGATTTGATCATCGACTATGAGAGCCTGAAAAATGTAGGCTCTATCATGGGTTCCGGCGGCATGATTGCGATGGACGACAATACCTGCATGGTTGATGTGGCAAAGTATTTCATGAATTTTCTGAAAGATGAGTCCTGCGGCAAATGCTTCCCGTGCCGCAAAGGTACGCAGCGGATGTACGAGATACTCGACGATATTTCAAGGGGAAAGGGAAGTATTGAATCTCTGAATCTCATCGAGGAACTCGCAACGGCCGTCCGGGATACAACCATGTGCGGCCTGGGACAGACGGCGCCGAATCCCGTCCTCTCCACACTCCGCTATTTCCGGGACGAATATCTTGAACATATCGAGAAGAGGCATTGTCCGGCAGGGGTATGCAAAGACCTGATCATGTATTCCATCAACGACCATTGCATCGGCTGCCTGTTATGTGTGAAGGCATGTCCCGAGCGAGCCATTACAGGAAAGAAGAAGCAACGGCACGTTATAGATGCGAGCAAATGCATAAAGTGCGGGGCCTGTAAAGACGTCTGCAAATCAGACGCCGTAGAATTGATATAGGCGAAGTTAAAGATAAAAAGGGGAAACGTTATGATCAACCTTACATTGAACGGTCTCCAGATCTCCGTCGAGGAGGGGACGACACTGCTCGAAGCGGCAAAATTTTTCGGTTTTCCCATCCCGACACTTTGCCACGTTGACGGTCTTTCGTCTCTGGGCGCATGCCGGCTTTGCGTGGTGGAGATCGGCGAGGGCCCAAGAGTCAGGCTTGTGTCGTCTTGCACCTACCCCGCTGAAGAAGGCCTGAAAGTGCGAACCGCCTCCGAGCGCGTCATGAAGGCGCGGAGAATGATCATCGAGCTCCTGCTCGCATCATGTCCGCAATCGAAGACGATCCAGGACAT
>JAXMLI010000084.1:0-14628 GCA_034368785.1 Smithellaceae bacterium
CAGCACCGCCGGCGTGGGATCGATCGTAAGGGTGAGGATGTTCCGTCCGCTCTCCCGCCGATACCGGATGTCTCGGATCAGCTGCTTCACGAAGAACACCCCCAGCCCACCGATGTTCCTCTCCTCGATGCCGGCCTGCAGGTCGGGATCATTCAGGGAAAGGATGTCGAACGGGATACCCTGATCGGTGATCTCGACCAGGAGTTTCCCGTCGTCAGCGGATCGGCACGCAATCCCCACATCGCCCTTTCGGTCCGGATAGGCGTAGTTGAAGATGTTCACGAGGATCTCCTCCATGACCAGCTCGATCTCCCGAAGCCTCGTCTGCCCGAAACCCGAGCGCTCGGCGCAGGACGCAACGAAAGCCAGCAATTCCCGCAGATACCCCATCTCGGCGGGAACCCTGATCTCTTCAGAAAGATTCCCCATTCAGATCTCCCGGAGCGCCTCTTCCTCTGTGTCGCAGATTTTGAAGAGAGAACCGAAAGCGGATATCTTGAAAATGTCCTTCACCGGACCCTGGAGAGCGGCAAAGAGCATTCTGCCGTTCTTCGCCTTGAGCTGTTTTGCCGTGACCAGAATGCTCCGCAGCCCGGCGCTGCTGATATACTCAAGACCATTGAAATTGAGAACCAATGTTAAATCCCCGTCGGCCACCAAGGCAGACAAACCCTTTTCGAACTCCGGCGCCGTCACGGCATCGATCCGGCCCTTGACTGAAACCACCGCGACGCTGCCCTCTTTCCTTGTCGAGATTTCCATCTTCTCCCCCTTGCAAACCCGTTTCACGCTCGAGAATGAGCGAATTGCCCATTCAGTCTCATATTATTCGTCCCATGTCAAAATGTAACCGGGGGAACTGGGGACATCCACTAATTACGGAAAGGCTGGAAGGGCCATTTATGGTGGCAGGGCAGGTGCGGCTGCAGTGTGCTTGATGAGAATCACTTGATAGCCACGGTGAGGTACATAGAACGGAACCCGGTTTGTGCAGGCATTGTCTCAGGTAAGCATGGGAATATCCCTGGTCCAGCGCGGCATATCATGCCGGCAAGGTGGACCGGAACCGGATTGTCGAATCAGACGATATGTTACGGGAACTGATTGGAGACTGGAAATAATTAGTGGCTGTCCCCTATTCCCCTGAGGGCCTGTCTCAGCAGCTGGACGGGATGAAGGGTGGCTATCGACTTTGCCGGATCAAGATGATTCGAGATGGTAAGGTTGCAGCCGGGGCAACAGGTGGAAAGGACCGTGGCGCCTGTGTTGTGAATATTGTTGATCTTGCGCTCCGTAATCTTGCGGGAGGTTTCAGGATGTTCGATCTGGAACGATCCGCCGCCGCCGCAGCAGTCATCCGCCCCGGCCATCTCCACATATTCCACCTGGGGCAGAGACTTGAGGATGTTGCGGGGCGGGGCGCTTATCTTCTGACCCTTTACCAGATGGCAGGGATCGTGGAAGGTTACCCGGAGAGAGACGAGCTTATCCTTGGTGAATGGCGGCAGCCAGTCTTTATGCTCGTCGATAAATACGGTGACATCCTGGGTCTTGGCGGCCAGAAGTTCGGCCGCGGCGATATCCTCTTTGGTAACCCCCTCGCCCAATTCCTGGAGTTCTTTCAGCAGATAGGGATATTCCTTCGCCAGGGCCGCCCCGCAGGTGGCGCAATCCACTAAGACGGCGTCTGTCTCCGGTTGAGCAAAAATCGCCAGGGTCTCCCTGATGCACTTCAAGGCTGCTGTACGGTCGCCGGAGAGGAAAATGGGCAGGCCGCAGCAGATCTGATTATGGGGGGTGGTCACCGCTACCCCCATGAGGGGCAGCACCTCCGTGACCGCCCGGCCGATATCGCCAAAAAGGTAATTGGTGGCACAGCCGTGAAAATACATGACCCGCGCCCTGATCGTCCCGGCCGGCTTGATCACCTCCTCTACCTCTTCAGAAAAGGGCTTCTCGTTGAAGGGCGGGATCCGGTCCACGGCCAGGGCGCCCGCCGGGAGCTTCTTCTCAATCCAGGGGCCGCCGAAATATTTTCTGGCCCAGCGGCCAAACCAGGCGGATTTGGACATGGCCCAGCGATTAGACAGCAGGGAGAAGAGCGCCTTCTTGCGCCAGTCAATGCCATAGCGCTGGGCGGCGCGCCAGCGGATGCCGGAAAAGAGATGGGTGCCGTGTACCCCGCTGGGACAGTTTGCCATACAGCCGCCGCAGAGCAGACAGGTGGAAAAGAAGGTGTCTTTAATCTCCTCGGTGAGTTCCAGTTTCGCGTCTGTGAGGCACCGGGACAGTTGCACCTTGCCTCGGGGGCTGGCCTCTTCCAGGAGGATCTCCTTGTATACCGGGCAATGGGCCAGACAGAGACCGCACTTGATGCAATGGTAGATATTCTCTTCCGTGTCCTTGCTCAGCAATGCCTTGTTTTCCATAATGATTGCCTTTTTTCCGTACGGTTCCGGTTGCAGGGTGACGGTGCGTTACGGCAAAAAGCCGCCTAACGCACCCTACATGCTTGCCTGCCCAAGGACAGGCGAGACGCCTGTCCTATTATTTGGGTGTTTACATAAATCGCCCGGCATTCATGAGTCCAGCGGGGTCAAATTCCTGTTTGATCCGGCTCATGATCAGCTTATCCTTCCTGGTTTCACCCCAGACATCGATGTGTTCCTTAACACCTGCGGGGGCGCACAGCAGCGAAAGGTTCCCGCCCCGCTGCACCGTTTCGGCGGTCATCCGGCTGATCAGGTTGACCAGGTCATGCTCTTTTACCGTGATGTCACGGGGAAGCAGGAGGTGACCGTACAAGATCCCGTTTCCGGCATGTCCCGCCCAGGCGGCACCAATTCCGGCCGCCTTCGCCATCCCCTCACAGGTTGCAAGGAGTTCCGAGTATTGCGAGAGGGGGAAATTGGCCTTCAGGGAAATCATCCCGGGATATTTGTCCAGGAGGACGAGGGGCAGATCCCGGATGGCCGTCCAGATGGGGATGTGCGCCGCCCCTCTGAGGGTGACTACCTGGCTGGCGCCTGTTTCCCGGCCCATCTTTTCCATCTCAATCTCAAGCCGGTCTACCGCTTCGGCAACGCCGTCCAAGAGGAGGGCCAGGAGATATCCGACGGGCAGGTCCGGACCGAGAGAGGCAGCGGCCCGAGGATCCAGCAGTTCTACTGCCGCGGGATAGAACGGGGAATTGACAACCTTGCGGGCCATCTCCCCCGCCTTGGCCGGGTCGGAAAAGTAAATCAAGACCGTGGATTCCTTCTCCGGCAGGGGCAGGATTTTGAAAGTAACCTCGGAGATAATACCCAGGGTCCCCCAGGAACCGATGAACAGCTTGGTCATATCGTAGCCGGAAACATTTTTCACGGTCTTCCCGCCCGCAGCGACTTGTCTCCCGCGGGGAGAAACAGCCTTCAACCCCAGGATGCAGTCGCGGGCGGCGCCATAGAGGAATCTCCTGGGTCCGCTGTCATTGGTCGCCACAATGCCGCCCAGGGTGGAACCGGCGGTGCCGGACGGATCGAGGGGAATGAAGAATCCCCGGCCTTCCCCGGCCAGACGGCCCTGAAGCTCCGCCAGGGTAACCCCGCTTTCCACGGAAACACATAAATCGTTGATATTGTACTCCACCATCTGTTTCAGCCTGCGGGTGGAGATCACCAGATCCACGCGGGGAGGGATGTTTCCCGTCGCCATCTTTGTCCCGCCACCCCAGGGGACCATGACCAGGCCCTCCCCTGCGCCCAGGGAAACCAGCGCGGCCATTTCCTCGCGGTTGGCCGGCAGGGCCACGAATTTTGGCACACTGCCATCTACCGCATAGGCCCCGAGCTGGTCCGGTCCGGTGAGGAGATTTTCCCCTCCCACAATCCTTTCCAGGGAGGCAGCGAGTTTATCCTGCAGAGACATAGTCAGCTCCTTTCAACCATGCCTGCGGCAGGTATAAGTTTCCCCGGATTGCAGATATTATCCGGATCGAAGGCCCTCTTTACCATGCCCATGGCCTGAAGATCATCGTCGTTGAAAATAAAAGACATGGCTTCCAGTTTTTCCACTCCGATGCCGTGTTCGCCGCTGTTGGGTCCTCCCATATTCACACAGAGCTTCATGATCTCCATGGCCGCCTGGTGAACCCGGTCAAGCTCATCCTTGTCGCGCTCATCGAAGAGCATCAGGGGGTGCAAATTTCCATCACCGGCGTGAAATACATTGGCAATGGGGATACGGTATTTTTCTCCGATGGCAATAACCCCCTTCAGGGTTTCGGGGAGCTTCGTCCGGGGCACCGTGCCGTCGTTCACCAGATAATTAGGACGAAGCCGGCCGACGGCGCCGAAGGCACCCTTCCTGCCTGCCCAGATTTTCATCCGTTCCGCTTCGTTCTGAGCGACCCGCACCTCGCGAACCTTGTTTTTACGGCACACCGAGGTGATCAGCTCGGCCTGACGTTCCAGACCATCCTGCAGGCCGTCCACCTCGATCAGGAGAATTGCCGCCGCATCCAGGGGGAAACCAACGCGGTAGGCCTCTTCCACGGCCTTGATGGTGAGGTTGTCCATCATCTCCAGGGTCGCGGGAATGATCCCTTCGGCAATAATGGCCGAAACGGTGTTGGCGCCGTCTTCGACGGTATCGTAGATGGCAAGCATGGTTTTAACCGCTTCGGTTTTTGGTACCATGCGCAGGATCAATTTTGTGACAATGGCCAGAGTTCCCTCGGAACCGACCATGATCCCGGTCAAATCATAGCCGGGGCTGTCCAGGGCCTTGCCTCCCACCTCCACCACCTCGCCACCGGCGAGGACCAGCTCCAGCCCCAGGACATGATTGCTCGTCACCCCGTACTTGAAACAATGGGGACCGCCGGAGTTCTCGCCGGCGTTGCCGCCAATGGTGGTGGCCTTTTCGCTCGCCGGGTCGGGATGGTAGAGGTAGCCGAGCTTGCCGATGGCGTTCTTGATGTCCAGGGTAATCGCGCCCGGCTCCACCACCACCCGCTGATTCTCCACATCTATTTCCAGTATCCTGTTCATCCGGGGAAAATGGAGAACAATACCCCCCCGGGTCGGCACACTGCCGCCGCTTAAGTTCGTGCCCGCCCCGCGGGCGACTACCGGGATGGCATTTTCATGGGCATACCGGACCACCCGGGAAACATCCTCCGTACTGCTGGGAAGGACGACGCAGTCCGGTCTCGCCTTGATGAGCGAGGCATCATAGTTATAGAGATTCATCTGCATCTCCGAGGATAAAACGTTCTTTTTACCCACTATGGCCTCAAGGTCCTGGATAATCCTTGCCCGCTCCATGAGCCGACTCCTTATTGAGCTGAAAATAGGTCAGGCATCTTGCCTGCCCACGGACAGGCGAGACGCCTGTCCTATTTTGCTAATTCGGCCAACAGCCCAAACAACCTGAATACTGTTGGTACGAAGCGCCGCTCAGGGTGAGCGGCGCTTCGTACCACGATTAACTCTGTCGCTTGCCTGCCATCTCGGTGATTTCTTTCATCGTCGAAAGGATCTGGCGGGCATTCTCATAGACCGGCGTATCCACCATCTTGCCCTTGTAGGCCACTGCGGCGGCCCCCTTGGCCAGACCTTCCTCCTCGAAGACCTTCACCACTCCCGTGGCCCACTCCATATCGAGCTCCGAGGGCATGTAGAGGCGGTTGGAAGGTTCAACCTGGGAGGGGTGGATCAGCATCCGGCCCTCATAACCCATCTGCCGTCCTTCCAGGGTACTCTTCTCGAAGGCCTCCACATTCGCGTAATCCACGAAGGGACAGTCGATGGCGACACAACCGGCGGCGCGTGCGGCCACGGCGGTGTAGTAACGGGCGTAGAGCTGTTCCACGCCTTCAGAGGTGAGTTTGACCCGCATGTCCTTGGTGTAATCCACAGCGCCGAAGATCAGGGAGTTGACTCTCTTGCTCGCCGAAGCGGCCGGATAGGCATTGATCACCCCCTTGGCGGTCTCGATGAGCAACTGAATGGAGATGCTCCCGACTTCCAGGCCACGACGACGCTCCAACTCTTCCAGCTTCCAGTCCAGACGGATCACGTTATCGGCATGACCGCATTTTGCCAGACAGACACCGGAGAGACCTTCATGCACCACCGCCTCGAGATCGTCGTTGGTCATCAGGGTTTCCCAGTTATTCAGACGCACATAGACCCGGGAACCGCCAGAGCCGGCATTTTTCAGATTTTCCCTGACGATCTCCCGGGCGCGGACCTTCTCCGACGGGGCGACGGAATCCTCCAGATCCAACGTGATGACATCCGCCGGGATCGACGGGGCCTTGGAAACCATCTTTTCGTTACTTCCAGGTACATAGAACACGGACCTCATTACTGCCATGATAATTCTCCTTTCGTGATGGGGACAGATTTCAAATCTGTCCCTTGGGTTTATTGAACCCTCAATTTTCCCTGCGCTTTTAATTCTTTCAGTCTTTCCGGGATCTCGTTGGGGTTGTCCACCACAATGATGCCCGCTTCCCGGAGCCGCGTAATCTTGTCCTGGGTAGAGCCGCTGCCACGCTCGACGATGGCGCTGGCGTGGGAAAATTTCATTCCCGCGGGCGCCCAGGCGCCGGAGACGTAGATGATGATCGGCTTGGTGAACTTGCCCGACTGGACCAGCTGCGCCGCCTCCTCCTCATGGGAGCCGCCCATCTCGCCAAAAATCGCCATGACATCCGTGTCGGGATCCTCCTGGAACAAGGGCAGGACATCGGAGAAGGACATGCCCGTCACCGGCTCCGTGCCCACATGGATGACGGTACTGACGCCGAATCCCGCCTGGGCGATCACGTAAGGCAGGGTACCAGACTGCCCGCCGCTGCGGGAGATGACGCCCACATGTCCCGGCACGAAATGCTTCGTGGCGAATTCCACCGAACCGCCCAGCCAGCCCAGGGCGCCGATCCCCGGGGTGTTTACCCCGATGGAACCGGGTCCCAGCAGCATCGCGCCCTTCTGTTTGCCGTAGGCGACCATCTCCAGGATATCATAGAGGGGTACGCGCTCCACGGGCATGACGATCCACTTGATGTCGGCGTCCAGCGCCTCGAAGACGGCGTCCTTGAGACCCGTTCCGGGGATAAAGGTCACGGACACATCGAAAAGCCCGTGGTTCTTCACCGCGTCCTTGACTGTATTATAAACGGGGATACCGTCCACTTCCTCGCCGCCGCGGCCCGGCGTGACGCCGGCGACGACATTCGTCCCGAGACGGCGCATGAACTTGGCGCGCATGGAGCCTTCCCGGCCGGTGATCCCCTGAACCACCACTTTTGTTGATTTTGTCAGCAAGATAGCCATATTTTCACCACCTTCTTCGTTTAAGATATTCCATGCTTCTTACGGTACTCCTCCAGCCCCGGGATGGGCGCCTCGATTGAGATGGCCCCCTTCCCGCGGAACCAGCACTCATACTCACAGGCCAGGCACTCCGTTCCGAGGCGCTTGGCATCACCCTCCAGGAAGGGCTTGCCGTCCTTCAGAACCAATATTCCCCGGGCGAAGGTCTTGCAGGCCGCGATGCAGGCCTTGGACTCGCACTCCTCGCACTTGCTGTCATCGATGATGACCTTGATCGTCTGTTCCTGAAACTCCATCTTGTGCCCTCCTTACCCTTTTCTTTCCTTCTTGTGTTCCGGGGACACGTTCCGATCCCTTTGGGCTTCCGGAACATGTCCCCGACGCCTCATTTTTACCCTTTTCTTTCCTTCTTGTATTCGAGAACCATCTCCTTCATCTCCGCGGCAAGCCCAAGGGTGTCGTACACGCGTTCGCCGCCGTAGATCCGGATCCGGGCGTTGAGATCCTTCGTCCCTTCCTTCAGGATTTCCAGAGACTCCTTTTCCTTGTTGCCTGCCAGAAGCAGCATGACGGGGAAGCCGGGACGTTTGGGCAGTTCCTCCCTGAGGGCCTTGACGACGCCGTGGGCGTGGTGCCACTGCTCCTGGTTAGCCGCCATGAAACCGCCGAGCATGTAGCCGTCAATCCCCGGCTGGGAAAAGACGAGCTTGGCCGCGCGATAGACCTTGGAGGCGGGCGGGTTGCCGCTTGTATCGGCAAAGTCCGGCACCCGGAGCCCCTGTTTGTTGAGGCCGTCCACGCCGAGCATGGCGCCGCCGCCGCCCATGCCGTGGTAACCGATCGTCCCGAAGCACTCACCCTGGATCTGGTTGTCCATCTCGGCGAAATAACAAGTCCCTCGTAAGTCTTTCTCCTCGACCCACCAGGCGATCTTGTCCAGTTCCGTGGGCGGGGTGCCCGACTCGCGGGCCACGGCAATCCCCAGTTCGGGATGGCGAATGGCGGAGGAGTCGTCGATGGAGATGCGGCAGTCGCCGGCCAGGACCTTCCCGTCCCTGGTGACGACCATGGGGTTGATCTCGATCAGGCGCGCACCGTAGTTCTTGAAGGTGTCGTAGAGGCCGACGATGAGCCGGGCCACCTGGACGATGTGGGCGCTGGGGACATTCATCTTATTGGCGAGGTTGAGGGCGTCATAGATCTTGAAACCGCGGATGACGTCCACGTTCATCATGGCGATCTTATCGGCCGGGACCGACTCGATGTCCATGCCGCCTTCAGTGGAGAACATGACCACGGGACAGCGCGCGCCGGCCTGGGCGTTCACGATGATCCCGGCGTAATACTCCCGCGCGATGTCCAGCTTCTCTTCGACCAGAACCTTCTCCACCAGCAGGCCCTTGATCGTCATGCCCAGCAGGGCGGCGGCGATCTTTTCCGTCTCCTCGGGCGTGTCGGCAAACTTTACGCCGCCGGCCTTGCCCCGCCCGCCGGCCCAGATCTGGACCTTGATCACCACCGGCTTGCCGATCTTCTCGGCAATCTTTCTGGCCTCTTCCGGTGTCGAGGCTGCCGCCCCCTGGGGAATCGGCATCTTGGCAATCTTGAACAATTCCTTACCTTCATGCTCATGTAAACGAGCCATAGCCACCTCCTTTTTTATATAAAACAATAACCAGAAAAAAGTTCCTGATGATTACCTCAAACCGGCAACCACCGGCGTTCACGCCATGCGGAACTCCGCCACCAGTGCCGCATAGTTGCCGGGGACAACAAAGCAAGATGGGTGCCATCAGGGAATCACCGAAGAAACGATCGCGCGAATGATCGGGCAATCATGCCATAGGGGCCATTTATACAGGAAAGAGGACTATTATGCATCATATATCATAATTGCCCTGGGATGCGACCAAGGAGAAGACCTGTTTATGAAGTGCGTTATCCGCACTGAAGGGCCTGAAGCGGCATATTTGCACTTTTCTCCCCTCCATCGCCACCTCCTATAGGCCGCCCCTATGTGCTGTGAGGGAACACCACGTGCTTAGATTGCACATAGGGGAAGAGCCTGGCAACACCGGAAAGATCCCGCGAGCAAAAAAACCGCGGACGCGACGGCGCGTCCCTCCATTCTCTCGCATCTGTCGTTTTCCGTGCCTTTTGGAGGGCCACGCTCTGTCGTGGCCGTTTTTACCGTGAGTTTTGCCATTGGCGGCCACGTGTAACTGAATCTTTACTTCCCGGGGACCTTTTCCCTTGACAGGGGAACCCCAATTTGGCTATTCGAAAGGCGCTAAATTGATTCCAAGCACTCAAAAAACATCACCGAGGAAGACATGTCTAAAATGATCGGCACCGGCGTACCAGGGACTAAAGAGATAATGGTCGAATTTGGAAGGCATTTTCTCCCGATTCTGGTTCCCGAGTCCTGTGTGGAGTTGACCATGAAGAGCATGCCCGTCCTGGCGGATCCCGGGCGGGCCATCCAGGCGGCACTCAACGCGCCGATCGGCAGTCCCGCCCTGCCGGAGATTGTCCGGGCCAAAGGCATTCCACCGGAAAAACTTACACTGGCCGTCGCCGTCTCAGACATTACCCGTCCCGTCCCCTACAAGGGGGAAGGGGGCATTCTCCCCTCTCTCCTGTCCCTGCTGGAAGGAGCGGGCATTAAGCGGGACAACATCGTCATCATCGTGGCCAACGGAATGCACCGTCCGAGTACCGCCCAGGAGCGGCTCTTCATGTTCGGGCCGGAAATAACCGGGAGCTATCGGATTGTGGATCACGACTGCGAGGATGAAGAAAACCTCACCTTTGTAGGAAAATCGAAGGCGGGGCGGGATGTTTTTGTCAACAGTCTCTTCTTCAATGCCCAGATCCGGATCGCCACGGGCCTCGTGGAGAGTCATTTTATGGCCGGGGTTTCCGGGGGGAGAAAATCCATCTGTCCTGGCCTCGTGGACAAAAGAACGATCGAAAAATTTCACAGCCCCTCCTTTCTGGAATCGCCCCAAGCGGATAATCTTATCCTCTCAGGCAACCCCTGCCATGAAGAGGCCATGGAAGTTGCCGCCAGCGTGGGGGTGGATTTTATCGTGAACGCCTGCCTCGACAAGGACATGCGGCCCCTGGCGTTCTATGCCGGTCACCTGGTGGAGGCGCACCTGGAGGCCTACAAGTTCGTCCGGCAGTTCGCCGCCATCGAGGTAAAAGAGCCCTTTGACATCGTGCTCACCCACGGCGGCTACGCGGGTCGGAACCATTACCAGGCGGCGAAGGCCGCCTGCAACGCCCTGCCGATCGTGAAGCCCGGGGGAACAGTGATTGTGGCGGCGGACAACCATGACCAGGAGCCCATCGGCGGACCCGAATACGTATGCCTGCTTCATCTGCTGAAACTGCAGGGCGCGGAGGGTTATCTGAGAATAATCAGCGATCCCCACTGGCGCTTTACTAAAGACCAGTGGGAGCCGGAAATGTGGGGCAAGGTCCTCCGGAAGATCGGCGAGGAAGGCCTCATCTATTGCAGCCCCAACATCTCCCGCGAGGACTATCAGTGCCTTCCGGGGAGATGCGGCCATGACTTCCTCAATGAAGGGGGAGAAAAATCACTCCTGGAAACGGCCCGGGAAATGGTCCAGAACGCCGTCGCTCACGCCCTGAAAAAATACCAACACAAACCCTCTATGGCCTTCCTCCGGGAGGGGCCTTATGCCGTGCCGATGCTGCGCCCCTGAGTTATTGACGACTTTGTAAAAAGTCCGGATGCGGCGTTGCGCTGCATCCCTCGTCACGGCGGCGCGTTGTAGGGGCAGGTTTGAAACCTGCACCTACGATCTTCTGGAGAATTTGCGCGCCTTGCCGCAGCCTGCCCCGGCGATAATGCGTCTCAAATCCGTCCTTCCGCGAATGCGGTAATCCGGAATCGGGCGGGAAGCCGGAAGAAGTCCCGCATGACAGCCCTTATCAGGTTTCGGCAGGTGTGCTATAAGCGGGAAGCATGGAAGGGAGCAACGGGGTGACACCGACACCGATAATCGAAGGCAAGGGACTAACGAAGACCTATGGCGACTTAACGGCCGTACGGGACATAAGCTTCACGGTGTTCCCGGGGGAATGTTTCGGGATCCTGGGACCGAACGGCGCCGGCAAGACCTCCACCATCAAAATGCTCTACGGATTGTCGCCCCTCACCAGCGGTTCGTTGCAGGTCTTCGGCCTCGATATCGAAAGGCGCCACCGGGAAATAAAGGCCCGCATTGGCGTCTGTCAGCAGGAGAATAATCTCGACCCGGACCTGACCCTGAGCCAGAACCTGGAGATTTTTGCGCGCTATTTCGATATTCCCACCCCGCAGGCCCGGCAGCGCACCCGGGAACTTCTAGCGTTCATGGCGCTCGACCATCGAAGAGACGCCAAGGCGGTGGAACTCTCCGGCGGGATGATGCGCCGGACGGTTCTGGCCCGCTCACTCATCAATGATCCTGAACTTCTGATCCTGGACGAACCAACCACCGGTCTCGATCCCCAGTCCCGCCACCAGGTATGGGAGCGCCTGGAAGAACTGAAAACACAGGGGCTTACCATTCTGCTTACCACCCATTATATGGACGAGGCGGCCAGGCTTTGCGACCGTCTGATCATTATGGATCAGGGACGGATTCTGGTGGAGGGCAAACCGCTCACGCTGATCGAGAAATACGTGGGACAGGATGTGATCGAAGTGGTTCATCCCCATGCGGACCTCGGGGCCTTCCTTAAGGAAAGGCAACTGCCCCACGAGGACCTTAAGCACCGGATAGTCATCCACGGCAACGGAAGCGACCGCCTCTACCAGGAAATCCGCGAGCGCTTCTGCCGGGACAACTGTATCATGCGGATGGCCACCCTCGAGGATGTGTTCCTGAAATTGACGGGAAGGGAGCTGAGAGACTGAGATGATCACCATGCGGTTTCTGCGCATCTGGCAGCGCAATTTCATTGTTTACCGGCAGAACTGGCAGATCAGCTTCCTGCCCCCGGTCCTGGAGCCCCTCTTCTACCTCTTTGCCTTCGGTGTGGGTTTGGGCGCCCTGGTGGGACACCTCAGTTACGGCGCACGGGAGATCTCCTACGCCCTTTTCATTGCCCCGGCTCTTCTGGCTATCAACATCATGCAGAACGCCTTCTTTGAAAATACCTACGCCTCTTTCGTCCGGATGTATTACCAGAAGACCTTCGATGCCATGATGGCCACCCCGCTGACCCTGGAGGAAATCATCCTGGGGGAGATCGTCTGGGGCGCCACCAAGGCGGTCATTGCCACGGCCCTCATGCTCCTCGTGATCAGTTTCTTCAGCCTGATCAGTTATCCCACCGGGCTTCTCATCCTGCCCCTGGCCTTTCTGGCCGGACTGGCCTTCGGCGCCATCGGCATGTATTTCACCGGGATCGTTCCCAATATCGAACTCTTCAATCTGCCCGTTTTTCTTTTTATCACGCCCATGTTCCTCTTCAGCGGCACCTTTTTCCCCCTGGATAATCTCCCCTCCTGGGCACAGTGGGTCGCCCTTTTCTTCCCCCTGACCCATCTGGTCAAGATGACCAGGGCCGCCGCCTATGGACAACTTGATCTGTCCCTGCTTTGGTCTGTAGGTTATTTCCTCCTGATTCTGGCTGTATTTATCCCCGTGGCGTTGAAGAAGATGAGGCAGAGGCTGATCAGGTGAACAAAGAAGCTCATCCACTTGCTTATGTATTTCATCTGCCTGTCGTTTACATTTCTACCCGCCACGGGTTTCCGGTCCTGACATCATCGATCAGGAAGCGTATGCCCTGGTTATCCGACGGATTCAGCCAGAGCATACGCTCAAAGACAAGCGCCGCTTCGGCAAATCGTTTCAACCGCCAAAGACACAACCCGTAGCCTTGCAGGCACCGTAGAAAAGGACGGTTGTCCACGTGGCCCCACGGGAGCGCGCCGTCAAATCCGGCGGGGAGGGACAGCTCGCCGATCATCAGGCCGACTTCGTAATGCCGGACGGCCTTCTGCGGATGGTCATCAAAAGCAAAATGGCCGAGGTGCGCATGAGCATCGAGACAACGCAGGTCGGCTACGCAAAGTTCCATGAGCAATTTTACCGCTTCATGGCGGTGACCCGCGTCTTTGAGATCGACCGCATCGATGACGGGATCCGACAGTTCGTCGGGGTCGGCCCCCGGCAGCACCTGCTCCATTTCGAAGGCCGGGCGCGCTCCGCGGGCAATGATCGGTTTGGCCCATTCCTCGATCGGTTCATCCTCTTCACCCCAGTATTCCTTTTCGGGGTTCCACATGCCCATGGCTTGAAGTTTCAGGGGCACGAGGCCGAGGGCGTTTACATCCAGCCGGGAAGACAGGATTTCTCCGGAGAGGTACGGGTTGTTTGCGTAGCGCCACTGCTTCCGGGGGGCGACCATTACGATCTCGCCGGGCGCCACGTTCCACTGACCGCCGGCACGCAAGGTGAGAACTCGGTCGCTTCCCAATAGGCGGCAACGAACAACGCTCTCTTTGACCGCAAGGGCAATGAGTTCCACCGGACCTCTCAGGTCAAGGTCATCGTCCGTGACCTTGTGGCGACGCTTGCGGCGCGCCGGGGCCTGCGCCTCGCCGGGGCAGGGATCAAGACCGAGCCACCGTCGGTAGGCCGCAACATACCGGGCTCCGCCGGCCCCTTCCGGAAACGTCACCTCGGAGACGGCAACGATGTATACCGAACCGTCCTCCCGACGGCACTTCGCCGTCAGACCGCGCCGCGTCTTGCCGTCATAGTCGATCTCTAAAACGGAGACCGGTTCGCCGATCACAAACCCATCGGCCGGGAGGGCAACATCGTCCTCGATAACCTGACGGAAGGCCCAGAGCTGCTCGTCGTCGCCATAGGCATCGGTGGTGATTTCTTCAATGAGCCCATCCAGAGCGGCTAGATCCTTTTCAGTGCAGTCCTTCCGATCCATAAAAACTCTCCTTGATCACAGTCTTTACTCTTGACAATTGGCCAAGTTTATCGAGTAACCAAATGTCAATGGTAAAGATTTGACCCCATTGGCGTGCTGATCCCATTGGCGCTCCTTGGCGGCGAGGATGCGGTCAACCTCGGTGAATCGACCGCCGCCGCAGAGGATTTGACGCAATCGCCAGACTGCGATCGCGAAGTTTTTCCAAAATCTTGATCTTCTCGGAAAAAGGAAGTGCGGCGATC
This sequence comes from Smithellaceae bacterium, assembly GCA_034368785.1. Classification (GTDB taxonomy): domain Bacteria; phylum Desulfobacterota; class Syntrophia; order Syntrophales; family CAMTWB01; genus CAMTWB01. Next base: position 14,549 of record JAXMLI010000084.1, read on the forward strand.
TGCTTTCGCATCTGCCGTTTGCTTTCCAAAACTTTGCGCATCCACTCGCTCATTTGTCATCACCAAAAAATCTGCGCCCG
>JAXMLI010000085.1:0-14151 GCA_034368785.1 Smithellaceae bacterium
CGGGCATGACGGCGCCGCCGCCGGCCGTGCCGGCCAGGGTGGTGAATTTCATCCCGGACGGGGTCATGCCGTTGAAATCGCGGTTTACCGTCATGATGCCGTTGCACATGGGCATGACGGCGGCGATGCACTCACAGCACCCGCAGGTGGTCATGGGATCGTTCATGAGGCTGTACATGCTCACCGATTCGATCTTCTGTCGCGAGGCGTTGAAGACAAAATCGTTTACACCCTTCCACTGGCCCATTACGGGATCAAGAGTATCTCCCTTGGGGACCGGCTGGTTGGGTCCCGTGGGATTGATCTCGAATGAGGCCTTGCAGTCCATCCAGTTATAGGCGCCGCAGAGCCCCGTCCGCTCAGGACTGATAATGCAGACGTGGTTGGGGGCGAAGGACTGGCAGAGGGTGCAGGAGTAGAAGGTGTCCGTGGTCTCGTCCGTCATGCCCTCCACCCGGGCGTCCCGCTTGGCGTAAACCGTCCGGGCCTTGGCGATAATCTCATCCACCTTCGGCTGTTCGGTATAGATCTTCACCTGCACCTTGTCGAAGATGGCGCCGAAATCCTGGTGGAATTTGGCATGGAGGATCTTGCCGATGTCGGCCAGGCGGAATCCCTTCTCCACCGCGGCCTTGCTGATCCTCACCCAGGCGATGTCCCTCTGGCCGATGTGCATGAGCCCCTGGGCATAGTTAATAAGATGGTGGATCTGACGTTCCAGGATGGGCTCGAAATCCTCCTGCATCTTCCGGCCCGCCACCTCGGCCACAATGGCCATAGGAAGCTGCGCCGGCGGCGTGAGTTGATCCAGATCGGGACCAATGATCTCCACCTTGCCGTCTTCCACTTCATTGATATTTTTGGTGGTTACCCACTCCACGGCATGGGTCCTGCCGCCGCCGGCCTCCAGATAGATATCCTCTCCCCGGACCCGCTCGCCCTCGAAGGCCGGTCCATAAGCCACCGGCACCGGGACATCCGCCACGGTAACCTTCAGACCCCTGACCTCGACGGACCGCTGGACCATCTGGTCATGGGGGACATTAGCCACCACATGCTCATAGGTGCAGACGCCCGTGGGCAGGATTTCCGGAATATCCGTATCGGCGATGGTGGGGAAGCCCCAGTTCACGCAGCCCGCCGCGTTGGCCGCCCATTCGGCGCCCACATCGCCCAGCGCGTTGACAAAGGCAAATATCCGCTCCTTGTTGTAAAGAAGCATCTTCCTGGCATCGCCCGGCTGCACCCCGCCAAAGGCCATGGCGGCCCGGTTGGCAAAGCCCAGGGCGAAGACCGCGGCGGAGATATCCGGCCCGAAGGGGACCAGACGGGTATTCCAGCCGATCTGCACCCCTGCCTCAAGGAGCTGCTCGGAGAAGGTGGTGCCATTCTGGTTGCCCGCCATGAACACATAGAGGTTCTTCTTCTGGTACTCCTCGGCAATCATCTTCGCCGTCTCGGGATCAGGCGCGGCGCCCACAATCGCGGCAAAGCCCGGCGCGGAACCATCCACAAATTCAATTCCCCGCTTCCGGAAGATCACATCCTCGGCGGCGCCCAGCCAGATCTTGCCCGAGGCCTCGTCGATCTCCTCGCTGGTGAGGTAGAAGTCCGGGTCCTCAATGTAGCGGATGGCCTCCACGATCTCCTCGGCCAGGATGGCCGACATGCCTGCATCCAGCAGGGGCGCCAGGTAGGGCAGGTGATAGATGTTTTTTACATGGGCCGGGAGCAGGCCCCGGCAGATTTCCATGGGTTTCTTGGCATCGCCCAGCGTTTTGACCGGGAGGCCCAGAATCGAATAGATTATGGGCAGATAATAGGCGGTATTGGGAAACTCCAGCTTCTGTTCCGGTCCGTATTTGTCCAGGGCCTTCTTCAATTTCCCCTCGGCCTTGGAAACGATATTATATGCGCCCTGAATAGCGGCAAAGGCAACTAGCTTGGACATGCGATATCCTCCCTTCTTGTCTGATCGTTAATTATTTTCAGCTTAGAGCCTAATGTACGCCTTTGTAGGGGCGGGTTTGAAACCCGCCCCTACGCGTCTCATTTACCCCGCCGCCAGCTTCTGCCGGTCCGCCATATCCATCAGCACCCGATCCCGGGCCTTGTCAATCCCCAGGGCCTGGCGCTTCTTGTCAATGTGGGCCAGCATCCGGCGGGCCATCTCATAGGGGTCTTCCACCACATCCCACTTGCCCCCCACGATTTTTTCGAGACCGTTGAAAAGGTAGTCCTTGAATACAGGCGCCCCGTCCAGGGGCATGCTGCCGCCAAAGATGACATAGACGCCGGAACCGACAAAATAATGTCCGATGGCCACGGCCTTCTCGCTCATCCATTCCGGGGCGCACCCGGCCAGGGGCAGGTCGCTCGGGTCATTGCCCAGGCCGCCCGCCGCCACGACCGCCGCGGCCGCCGAGAGCATCCGGCTGTTGTCCACGCAGGCGCCCATGTGGAGAATCGGGGGAATGCCCACCGTCTCGCAGACCTCCGCCAGACCGGGACCGCAATAGACCTTCGCCGCCTCGGGCGTAAGAAGCCCCGCCTTGCCAAAGGCCATGCCCGCGCAGCCGGTGGTAAGGATAATCACATCATTTTTCAGCAGTTCCTTGGCGAGGATCAGATGGGCATTGTCGTGCATGCTCCTCGCGTTGTTGCAACCAACGATCGCGCCGATTCCCCGGATCCGGCCATTGATGATGTTGTCATTCAGGGGTACGTAGGAACCGCGGAAGGTTCCGCCCAGGTGATATTCGATCGCTTCATAGCTGAAGCCCACGACCATTTTCTCCTTCTCCCGGGGAATCATCGCCTCCCCTTTTCTATTGGGGAAGTTGTCAATGGCGATCTTCACGATCTTCTTGGCGTCCTCCAGGGCATGATGTTCGTTGAACTCCACGTGGATCGTCTCGCCGGAGGCTATTTTGCAGCGGGCATCGGTGGTAATGAGCTTGGTATGGTAGCAGGCGCAGACATTGGCCAGGCTTTCCATGATACACTGCACATCCACCGTCATGGCATCCACCACGCCGGTAATGACGGCCAGTTCCTGCTGCAGGTAGTTGCCGGCAACGGGCACCCCGTGGCGGACCAGGATCTCATTGGCGGTACAGCACATCCCCGCCAGGACGATCCCCTTGGCCCCCTTGCTTTTCGCATAATTGAGCATCTCCGGGTCCCGGGAGGCCGCCACGATCATTTCCGGCAGCAGCGCCTCGTGACCGTGGACGATAATGTTCACATGGTCCTCCTTCAGGACACCGAGGTTAATCTCGCCCTGAATGGGATAGGGGGTGCCGAAGAGGACATCCTGCAGGTCCGTGGCGATCATCGAGCCCGCCCAGCCATCCGCCAGGGCGGCCCGGAAGCACTGCATCGTCAGGTTCTCGTAATCCTGATCGACCCCCATGTGGGTCCGATGCATGATCTCCACAATCTCCCGGTCGATCCCCCGGGGAACAATATCCAGTTTCTTCCAGAGGTCGTACCGCGCCTTCGGGGCGCGTTTGGCGTAGTAGATTTCACCTTCCTGCTTGCCCCATTCACCCAGGGCCTTTTCCCCGACCTCCACGGCGATCGCGTATTTATCCCGCGGCGTTTCCACGCCATCCACGGTAACGTTGATCGCCACGCCGAAATCAGGGGCAATGGCCCGCAGTTTTTTCACATCCACGATGTCATAATCAGCAGACTCACGACGGGCCGCCGCGAGAAATAGCGTGGCGACACTGCGACCATGGTCCGAATGGGAGGCCGAGCCGGCGGCAACCATCCGGGCAAAGTTACGGGCGGCAATGGTCTCCGGCGTGGCGCCGCAGAGCCCCTGGCGGGTGTCTTTCCCCTCCAGATCCTTCTTGGTCAGGGGCAGACGGCAGGGGCCCTGGGAACAGAGCTTACAGCAGGTGCCCTGGGCGCCGATGTTGCAGGGTTTCATGTTTTCGGCCCGATCAAAGATGGTCTCCACGCCATCGGCCTGGGCCTTGTAGAGCATCTTGACGGTCGCCGGGTCCACCGACTTTTCTTCCGGTTTAATCTGTTTCTTTTCCTTCTCCATGAGCTTTATCTTGTCTTTCATCTCGTCGGACATATCCTCTCCTCCTTTAGTTCCCGGCCTGGCGCCGAAAAGGGTTGACGACTTCGTAAAAAGTCCGGATGCTGCGTTGCACTGCATCCTTCGTCACTGCGGCGTACCCATAAGTACGCCTCATTCCTCATGATTTGTGCGCCTTGCCTGCGGCCTTTTTACAAAGCCGCTCCCAATTCAAGGCTTTTTGTGACTTTTTACGAGGGTGTCATGGTTACTTACGCCGTAAAATCGTTGATCATCTCCCGTACCAATCGCACCGCCTCGGGGTGCCTCATCACGAGTACATCCGCCCCGGCCAGGGCAAGCAGGGTGGCCGTCATGGCCTCCATGACAATCCCCCGGCGGGCGGCGTCTCCCAGGAGGGGGGCGTCTTGTGTTTTGGCCTTGGCCTCCTTGGTCTTCCAGACCTCCTTGGCCAGGTTGCAGATGATGGGAAACTGGAGCCTTTCATCCTTCTGAGTCAGGGCGGCCATGCGGTCCCGCTCGATTACCGAGTAGCTGTATTCGATGCCATAACCAAGTCCGCCCGTGGTGGGATCCACAATCAACTGGCTGTCGGGCAGGCCGAGATTTCCCAGGAGGATGTTCAGCTGTTTGGCCAGGTTGACATCGATCGGCGAAGAGGCGGCAATGGTCTGTTTGTAGGCCATAGCACCCGCACCGATCTGCTTGTAGTTTCCTTCTTCCACCGGTCCGAGAATAATATTCATGCCCTCGCAGGCTTCCGCCACCTTGCGGAGCACCTCCGTATCCTTCTCCACATTGGCCGATCCCCAGACCACCACCGGCACATTCACCGCGGATGCCACGGCCTTGGCCGTCCGGGCCGCCTCGTCGGCGGAACGGTTCTCCCCGTTGGGGTCCGTACTGGCCAGTTGGAGGACGATTATCTCGGCGCCATAGGCCTCGACGCATTTCTTTGCCCAGGCCACCGGGTCGGAGAGCACATCCCGGTAGGGCTCAAGGGCCGCGTCCGCCCAGTTGTCCGGCGCCAGGTCATAAACCTCCATGGCCACCTTGGGCTTGTGGGGCATGGCCCCCTCAAACAGATGAAAGGGATAGGCAGTTTCTCCGCCGACGGTCACGGCCTTTGGACCCTTCCCCAGGGTCACTTCCTTGATCTTTCCTGTATAGGTCATATTCGGTATTGCAAAAGCCATATTTCCACCTCCCGTTTGTAATCGCTAGACCATCCCGACGGCCAGTTTAGCCGCCTTGAGGGTGTTCATCATCAGCATGGTAATCGTCATCGGCCCGACACCGCCCGGCACCGGGGTAATGGCGCCGGCCTTCTCCTTCACGTTTTCATAATCCACATCACCACAGAGTTTCGCCTTCCCTTCCGGGGTCATCCCGATCCGGTTGACGCCCACGTCAATAACCACCGCCCCTTCCTTCACCATGTCCGCGGTGATGGCATTAGGCCGGCCGGCGGCCACGATGAGGATATCCGCCCGTCTGGTGTGGGTGGCGATGTCCTTCGTCCCGGTATGACAAATCGTGACGGTCGAATTCGCCCCTTTTTGTTTCTGCAGCATGATGTTGGCGATGGGCTTTCCCACAATATTCGACCGCCCCACCACCACCACTTCGGCCCCCTCGGTTTTCGCGCCCGATCTGATCAGGAGCTGCTGGATGCCGGCCGGCGTACAGGGGAGATAATCCGCCTCGCCAATCACCATTTTCCCCACATTAACGGGATGAAACGCATCCACGTCCTTTTTGGGGTCGATGGCATAGAGTACCTTCGTTTCATTGATGTGCTTAGGCAGCGGGAGCTGGATCAGGATGCCGTGGATCAGTGGATCGGCATTGTACTTGGCAATCAGTCCCAGGAGGGCCTCCTCGGGCAGGTCTGCCGGTTGATTGTCCTGGATGGAATAAAAACCCAGTTCCTTGGACGTCTTCTGTTTGGCTGTGACATAGCTGATCGAGGCCGGGTCGGCGCCTACCAGCACCGTAACGAGACCGGGCGCCACCTGGTATTTCTCCTTGAGCTTTGCCGTCTCCACGGCCAGCTCTTCCCTGATCTGTTTGGCAATCTCCACTCCACTGATTATTTTTGCCGTCATCTCCACTCCTCCATAAAGATAAAGAAATCATGAAATCCAAAGGCAGTTGATACCCAAGGCCCCTGCATTACTCGTTCGAACCACATCCGTACAAGTAAAAAAAAGAGGCACCTGATGGATGCCCCTTTTAATTAATGTACCGTCCCAAAATAAGCCGCGCCGCCTCCCAGGCAGAAGATTCCGCAGGCAAGTCGAAGGTAGGCCGTCCCGCCAGATCGAACTGGTAAACCCCGTTATCTTCGGGAATTATTCCGCCAAATTCAAGGCTATTCGCCCGAATCGCCTCCGCTATGCCCTGTTCAAACTTCCCCCCGGGAACCCGGTTAACCACCAGCACCGACCGATCGACCCTGAGTTGAAGTTCCCCGATCAGGTCCCTGATCCGGCCCGCCGACATGATGCTCCGTCGGCTGGAATCGGAGAGGATGAAAAGCAGGTTCACGTCCCTGGTAGTCATCCGGCTGAAATGCTCCATACCCGCCTCGTTGTCGATAACCACGTAGGAATAATTTTCCGTCAGGAGATCGAGGCTCTTGCGGGCCAGGGTATTGGCGGCACAGTAGCAGCCGGACCCCTCCGGGCGGCCCATGGCCAGCAGGTCAAAGCCTTTCCCCTCCATGAGGGCTTCATGAACCTTATATTCAAACCACACATCCTTGGTCATCCCCACAGGGACATCCTTTTTCATCAGTTCCCTGGCCTCCCCGATGGTGGCCGTGACTTTCATCCCCAGCACCTCGTTGAGATTCGTGTTGGCATCAGCATCCAGAGCCAGGACGGGACCCTTCTCCTTTTCCAGGAGGTAGCGGACGATCATGCCGGCAAAGGTGGTCTTGCCGGTTCCGCCCTTGCCGGAGACAGCGATAGTAAAACTCAAAACATTACACTCCTGTTAGTTTTCAGCGGTCTTCCCGCCATTCTTCTGCCTGAGCCTCTCTGTTGACCGGGGAAATGCCGTTGCGTCCGTGTGGGGCAAAAACATGGCCGCGATAAATTGATCCATAAAGGGGGCATAATTACTCAATTCGAGATTGGTCATCATGAGGGCGATCCGCTCGGTCTCCTTCAGGAAGTCCTTGGAGAAGGAAAGCAGTCTGGCCCCGAGAAGGGAGCCGTTCCCCACGAAAATAAACCTCTCCACCGGGAGTTCCGGCAAAAGGCCGATAAAAATCGCCTTCTCCAGATCCAGGTGTCTTCCGAAACCACCGGCGATGATTACCTGCTCCAGTTCGCCAAAGCCCAGGCCCACACTGCCCAGAAGTGCCTCACAGCCGGCATAGATGGAGGCCTTCGTGCGGATCAGGTTTTCAATGTCGATCTCCGTCAGCACAATATCCTCGCCCTTCTGGGTATCCTCCCGGAAGGCCAGGACATACTCGTGGCCGTCATCCCCTTTTCGTATCCGTCTGGTGGGCAGAGTCTCGATGAACTTGCCGTTCTGATCTATCACCCCGGCCTCGAGCAACTCCGCCACGGCGTCAATGAGCCCGGAACCGCAGATGCCCAGCGGTCTGGCCCGCCCGATGGTAATGATCATCGGTTCATAGGTGCCAGGGTTGATGCTCACCCCTTCAATGGCGCCCCGGGTGGCCCTCATGCCGTGCTTGATTCCCCCTCCCTCGAAAGCGGGACCGGCAGAACAGGAGGCGGAGGCGAGCCAATCTTTGTTGCCGATCACCAGCTCGCCATTGGTGCCGATGTCCAGGTACAGGGTCAGGGTATCACGCTGGAATATTCCCGACCCAAGGACCCCGGCCACAATATCCCCGCCTACGTAACTGGCCACCATGGGGAAGGTGTAAATGTGAACATGGTCGTCCACATTGACCCCCGGGTGCACGGCCCGCACGGGCGGGATGAAGTGCGCCGTGGGTACGTATGGTTCCTCCCGGATGTACTTGGGATCAAGACCGAGGAAGAGCTGGGTCATGGTGGTATTCCCCGCGACCACCATATGGGAGATGAGACTCCGCTCGATGTTGCCCATCTTCAGCAGTTCGTCGATAATCCCGTTTATCGTGCCGACGATCACCTCCTGGAGCTTCTTCAACCCGCCCTTTTTCTGGGAATAAACAATACGGCTGATCACATCCTCGCCGTAGCTGATCTGGGCATTGTAATCAGAGGCCTCAGCCAGGGCGAAGAGGTTTGTGCCGTCGCACAGACCATTTGGACATCCCACCACGATGCACTCGTTGAGATTCAGAAGCTGTCCAAAAATCGTGGTGGTGCCGATATCGATCACGATCGAGTAGTTCTGCTTCGTGCGGTCGCCCGGTTCGATATTGATCAGTTTATAACCTTTTCTGGTGAGGACCAGGGTAACCGTTACCCGCCAGTCGGCCTCCCGGAGGAGCCGGGACATCTTCATAATGACCCGGAAATCCGTGGAAACGCCGTTGATGCCGTATTGCTTCTGGAGTCCCCGGATAAGGCGGGTAAGATCACTGACATTGCTCGCGACCGAAGGCGGCTCGAGCTCCACAAACTGTTTGAAGACCACCGGGTCAACGTCCCAGTCCTTGACCAGCTCATAGATGTCCTGGGGCGAGAGGAGATAGTCCGCCGCCGCCCGATCGGCCTTAAGCTTCAGAACCGACCGGTCGATCTGCGATTCCAGGGGAATCTCCAGTTCCAGCTCGTCCTGGACCCGGGTAAGACAGGCCAGACGGAACCCCAGGTCCAGTTCCTCCCTGGGGAGCTTGGGATGCGGCTCCCCAGGGGCCAGACCACTGATGACCTTGACCTTGCACTTGCCGCAGGTACCGGCGCCGCCACAGGAAGCGTTGATATGGATACCGGCCGCCATGGCAGTCTGAAGGAGGTTCTCCCCTTCATTAACCTGAACCTGGGTCAGGCTTGGATGAAAAGTTACCTTATGCTTCTGCATTCAATTATCTTGGCTGCAAGTAGGGGGCGGGTTTGAGAAACCCGCCCCATGTTACTTAAAAGAGTCCCTTGACCTTGCCCGTGGCCGTATCCACATCAACCCTGCGGTAGGCCGGATTGGAGGCCGTGCCGGGCATCAGCTTGATTTCTCCCGCCACAGGAACCAGGAACTTGGCGCCGCCGTAGATCAGGATATCCCGGATCGGCAGCACCCAGCCCGTGGGCCGTCCCTTGAGGTTCGGATCATGGCTCAGGCTCAGGTGGGTCTTCACCATACAGGTGGCAAAATCCTGGACAGAGGGGTCGCTTTCAAATTTCTTCGCCTTCTCCAGGGCCAGCGGGGTATAGGTCACGCCATCGGCGCCGTAAACCTCCTTGGCCACCTTCTCGATCCGCTGACGGAGCGGAACGGCGTCTTCATAGAGGAGCTTGAAGTTGGATTTCTCCTCGCAGGCGTCAATGACGGCATCGGCCAGTTCGAGCGCCCCTTCCCCGCCGCGGAGCCAGTGTTCCGACAGGGCCACCCGGGCGCCGGCTTGCTCGGTCAGTCTCCGCAAGAGGGCGATCTCGTCTTTTGTGTCGGTGTGGAAACTGTTGATACAGACCACGGGATTGATCCCCGCCTTCTTGACCGTCTCAATATGGGCCAGGAGGTTAACGAAGCCCTTGTCCAACAGGGGCAGGTTTTCGCTGATATAGGCCGAGTCCAGGGGCTGGCCGGGGGCTACCCGGGGACCGCCCCCATGCATCTTCAGGGCGCGGATCGTGGCCACGATCACGGCGCAGTTCGGCACCAGCTTGCTGAGCCGGCATTTGATATTCCAGAACTTCTCGAAGCCGATGTCGGCGCCGAAACCGCTTTCCGTGACCACGTAATCCGAAAGCTTCAAGGCTACCCGGTCGGAGATGATCGAGTTTTGCCCGATGGCGATGTTGGCGAAGGGTCCAGCGTGTACCAGCACAGGTTGGCCTTCCAGACTCTGGAGCAAATTGGGGTTCAGGGCCTTCACCATCCAGGCCGTCATGGCCCCGGCCACATCGAGATCCTCCGTGGTAACCGGCTGGCCCTTCTTGCTGTAGCCGACGATGATCCGGCCCATCCGCTCTCTCATGTCCTTCAAATCCGTGGCAATCGCCAAAATCGCCATCACCTCGGAACTTACCGTAATGGCAAAACCGGAATTCATCATGAATCCATCCATATGTCCGCCCTGCCCGATGGTGATATCCCGGAGCGCCTGGGCACAAAAATCCATGATCCATTTCATCTGGACGTTACGGGGATCCACATCCAGGCGGCGGAGACCCTTCTTCGCCAGGGTGGCGTCATCGTAATTGAATTCATGCTGCATCCGGGAGGTGAGGGCGACCATCGCCAGATTATGGGCGTTGGTGACGTTGTCTATGTCACCGGTAAGACCAAGGGAAAAGGGGGTAAGGGGGATGCACTGGGAGAGACCGCCGCCGGCGGCGCTGCCCTTCACGTTGAAGGTGGGACCGCCCGAAGGCTGCCGGATGGCGCCGCAGACATTTTTCCCGCGCAGGGACAGGCCGGGCACGAGGCCCATCGTAGTGGTAGTCTTGCCCTCCCCGAGGGGCGTGGGGGTAATGGCCGTGACATCAACATACTTCCCGTCGGGCCTTCCCTCCAGGCGCTTGAGTACCTTGATAAAATCGATCTTGCCGATATGATGACCCATGGGGATCAGTTCATCATCTTTCAAGCCCAGTTGATCGGCCAGTTGAGAGACGGTCTTCATGTATTTTTCCGCCTCTTCCGCAACCTGCCAGTCCTGCAATTTCCTTGGGTCCAAATCCGTGATCTTAAACACAACGTCCTCCTTCCTGTTAAGTGTCCATTAGGGCATCATCCAAAACGAACAGGTGACGACATCTTTAAAGCCCCCTTGCCTTCGCGGGGACAGACCGTACAGCGTCCCCATAAAAGTACGCCTTTTTCCCGGGAGAGCTGCGCCCCCGAGCCTTGTCGTTTTACAATTCCGTTCTGAAACCAACGTTTTGTTGCCTTTATACAAATGGAATGACAGGCGAATCGTGTATCCTTCTATGTGATATTCTTTTTTTGTCAAGGTCTTTTTGGTGACCCCTATGGAGTTATGCTTGACGGCTAAGTAAAATGGCCATATGCTGCGTGATCAACATAACGTTCCTCGCCTTCGCGGGAGGAAGGCTTGCGGCGTATGTCTTAAATTAATTATGAAAAAGGATATTATGCGTAAAGAAGGAATAAGAAATATTGCGATTATTGCCCACGTGGATCATGGGAAAACCACCCTCGTGGATGCCATGCTCAAGCAGACGGGCACCTTCCGGGAAAACCAGGAGGTGGCCGAGCGGGTGATGGACTCCATGGATCTCGAAAGGGAACGGGGGATTACCATCATGGCAAAAAATACGGCCATCTGGTACAAGGGGATCAAGATCAACATCGTGGATACGCCGGGGCATGCCGATTTCGGCGGGGAAGTTGAGCGGAGTCTGAATATGGTGGACGGGGCCATTCTCCTGGTCGATGCGAGCGAAGGTCCCCTGCCGCAAACCCGCTTCGTCGTAAAAAAGGCTCTGGCAAAACCACTGCCTATCCTGGTGGTGATCAACAAGATCGACCGCGGCGACGCGCGGATCGAGGAGGTGATTAATGAGATCTACGACCTTTTCATCGATCTCGACGCCAGCGAGGAGCAGATTGAGTTCCCCATTCTCTACACCAATGCCAAGCTGGGTATTGCCCACCACAAACAAGGCGACTCCTCCCCGGATCTGGTCCCCCTCTTCGATACCATCTGTTCGGCCATTCCCGGCCCCGAGGCGGATGATGATCACCCGGCGCAGTTTCTCGTTACCACTCTCGATTATGACCCCTATGTGGGACAGATCGCCATCGGAAGGCTCATGAACGGGATACTGGCGATGAATCACCCCTACGCCCTCTATGGTGATCAGGCGGTTACTTCCGGCGTCAAGTTTTCCGCCCTATACACCTTTTACGGATTGAAAAAACGGCAGGTGGATCAGGTGGAGTCCGGCGACATCATCGCCCTGGCGGGGGTGGAGGCGGTCAGTATCGGCGATACCATTACCTCGGCCGATGACCCGCGACCTCTTCCCCGGATCAAGGTCGATGAACCCACGGTGTCGATGATTTTTTATGTGAACAACAGTCCCTTCGCCGGCCGGGAAGGCAAATACCTCACCTCCCGCCACCTGCTGGAAAGGCTCGAGCGGGAAACCTTCCGCAATGTGTCCCTCGAACTGAAAACCATGGAGCGAAAGGATGCCTTTGAAGTCTGCGGCCGCGGGGAGCTGCAGTTGGCGATCCTCATCGAGACCATGCGCCGGGAAGGCTATGAGTTCCTGGTGTCCCGGCCTAATGTTATTACCAGGATGGAGGACGGCAAGACCCTGGAGCCCATGGAAAGGGCATTTATCGATATCCCCGAGGAACATGTGGGCATTGTAACGGTAAAGCTTTCCACCCGGAAGGGCCGGATGGTTAACCTCGTCAATAAGGGAAGCGGTCGGGTGAATGTGGAGTTTATTGTCCCTTCCCGGGGGCTCATCGGGTTTCGGAGCCATTTCTTGACGGACACCCGGGGGACGGGGGTCATGAATACCCTTTTCGAAGGCCATGAACCCTGGTTTGGCCCCATACCCCAGCGGTTAAGCGGCGCCCTGCTGTCGGACCGGGCGGGCCGGGTTACCCCTTACGCCAGTCTGGCGATGGTGGACCGGGGCGAGCTTTTTGTGGACGTGGGGACGGAGGTTTATGGCGGCATGATTGTTGGCGAGCGTAACCGCGCCGGCGATATGACCGTGAATATCACGAAGGAAAAAAAGCTGACCAATATCCGAAGCTCCACCTCGGAGGCGACGGTTACCCTGCGCCCCCCCCGCCCCTTGTCCCTGGATCAATGCATCGAGTTCATCGCCGAGGATGAACTGGTGGAAGTGACGCCGCAGAATATCCGCCTGCGGAAGATGGAGCTGGATGCCAACAAACGGTCGGCGAAGAAGAAGGAAGACCAGTTTTGACGGATTGCCGGGAATGTAATCTCCGGGGATCAATTATTTATTGAAGTCGGGATTGGTGAGAATTGCGTTTGGGTAGCAGATTTCAACCCGTACTGCGCAGACGTGATTGAAGAAGAAATGGGGTTATTCCGGTGGTTATTCCGGGGTTATTCCGGGGACATAGTACCATTTTCTTGCTTGTTTTTCCGGGGCCTTCCTGGTTCTCCTCGCTTTAGAGTGTGGCCGGTCAAGTGCTCAAGGGATTCGATAACCCCGGCCCTCCTGTCGGTCGCCCCGTTCTCGTGGCTAAACGAAGCTCTTCCGCCGGGTCATCCTCACCACAGTTTGTTAGGAACGCTTGCCAATCCTCAACAAGGCCCATTAAATTCCTGTCTGTAACCAGGATGCCGTTTCGGTCTTGCCGATATGATAGGCGGCGCTCAGACCAGGAGTAGCCCCATGCTGCCTTGACCAGACCCGCGTACGGGATTTGTTTCCACGTAATGCACGGCCGCGATCAGGTGGCGCTCATCCAGCACACAAGTGGCGAATCGCCCCTGAAAAAGATAACCCCGCACACCATCAGAAAATTCTTCATCCGGGTATATCTTCGGTGAGCCTCTCCAAAGCCGCGGGCAAAAGATGTGAGTTCCGGGGGAACGGCGATGAAGTGAACATGATTCGTCATGAGACACCAGGTGAGAATTTCTGCCCCGAAACGCTCTGTCTCTTCCTTGACATACTGCAAGTAGCAGCGTCTGTCCGCATCGCTTTGGAAAATAGCCATAGAGCGGACACCCCGCTGGGTGAGGTGGTGTGGGTAACCGACAGCGATTATTCTCGATAGGCGTGCCATGATCGAAAAATAGCAGCCTCAAGATTGAATGTCAATAAATGGTATTATGTTTGAATGCATAAGTAAGAAAGGTTGGAGGAAACCTCCAGGTGGTGCAAAATGCTAAAAGCAAGAAGCTGGATCGAGATGGTCTCGTCCAGAAGCAAACCACAAGGAGGTTTCCATGAGCGCACTGTACTACATTGGGTTGGACCTTCACAAGCGGATAA
>JAXMLI010000086.1:0-13316 GCA_034368785.1 Smithellaceae bacterium
AGGAAGGGGAGTTCATCTGCTTTCTGGGACCCAGCGGCTGCGGGAAAACCACGGTGCTGCGGATGATCACCGGGTTTGAATCGGTTAGCGAGGGGTTTGTCATCTTTGACGATAAGGTGATAAACGACCTCATTCCCAAGAAGCGGGAATTCGGCATTGTCTTCCAATCCTACGCGCTGTTTCCCAATATGACCGTGGAGGAGAACATCTCCTTTGGGCTCAAGATGAGGAAGATGCCAAAAAAGGAGATTGCCGAGCGGGTGGAAGTCATGCTCGACCTGATCGGTCTTTCCGACTGGCGCAGTCTGTATCCCGCCCAGTTAAGCGGCGGGCAGCAGCAGCGGGTTGCCCTGGTCCGGGCGCTCGCCCCGGATCCCCAGGTGCTTCTCCTGGATGAGCCCCTGAGCGCCCTGGACGCAAAGATCAGGCTCCGCCTCCGGGCGGAGATAAAGAGATTGCAGCAGGAACTGAAAAAAACCATGATCCACGTGACCCATGACCAGGAAGAGGCCCTCTCTATTGCCGATCGGGTGGTGGTGATGGAAGAAGGGCAGTTTCGCCAGGTGGGCAGGCCCATCGACATCTACAAGAATCCAGCCTGCAGCTTTGTGGCGGATTTTGTGGGCACCTCCAATTTTTTTACCGGCCGGCGGACGGGCGAGACCGTGGATCTGGGGAAGAGGAAATTAAAGGTGGCCCAAAATGGCCCGCAGACGGACGAACCCGTATCGCTGGCCATCCGGCCGGAAAATATCGAGGTCTTTAAATACGGGGCGCCGCCTAAGGGCTTGGAGCCCCTGAACCTCATTCGCGGAAAGATCGACGTGGTGGTTTTTCAGGGCGCCGCCGTCCGGTTGCTGATCAACATGGATGGCGAAGAAATCATTTCCGACATTATCGAAAAAGAGTTTGAGCTGCGGTCTTTGAAACAGGGAGAGGAGGTATATCTCTATTTTCCTCCTGAGGCATTTCTGGTGTTTCCGACAGGCGAGGGGAAAAAATGAAAGATCTGGCGCCTCCACGGAAGTTGTCGGCTACTTTGTTCAGTGCCGATAATATTTTTACCGGCGTGATCATGGCCTTTCTCCTGGCCCTGCTGACGTTTTTTTTACTCTATCCGGTCTTTGACATCTGTCGTCTGAGTTTTTTGAAAGACGGGGCACTTACCTTCCAAAACTATACGGACTATTTTTCCAATCCCCGGATCTATCGCTCTTTTTACAACAGCATGTTTGTCTCCAGCGTCACGATGGTGATTACCACCCTGCTGGCATTCTTTTTTGCCTACGGACTCACGCGCACCACCATGCCGGCCAAGGGGGTGTTTTATACCATCTCCACCCTTCCTTTGATCGCGCCCACGATCATCCAGGCCCTGGCGCTGATCTTGCTTTTCGGACGCAATGGTCTCATCACCCGTTATCTTTTGGGCACAGACTGGAATATCTACGGGGCCACGGGGATTATCGTCGGGGAGATCCTCTACTGTTTTCCCAATGCCCTTTTTATCCTCTACACCACCCTCTCGGCGGTGGACACCCGTCTCGATGAAGCGGCCCAGAGCCTGGGGGCGTCATCGCTCAAGACCTTCTTCAAGGTTACCCTGCCTTCGGCCAAATACGGGATCGCCAGCGCCGCGGCCCTGACCTTTAATCTCACCATTACCGATTTCGGCATCCCCGTGGTAATCGGCGGCAACTATTCCGTCCTGGCCACGGAGATTGTCTCGCAGGTATTCGGTCTCCAGCGCTTTGATCTGGGCGCCACCATCAGCGTGATCCTCCTGGTCCCTTCCATTATCGCCTTTACGGTAAATTATTATTTGACCCGCAAGAGCTACGCCCTGATCAGCGGACAGGCCCGACCTTTTATCCCGCCTTCCCGGCCCTTGAAAAAGTGGGCCTTCACGATTTACTCGGCCCTGATCTGCTCTTGCATCCTCCTGGTCTTCGTCACGGTCTTTCTTGGCTCCTTCGTGCGTACCTGGCCCTACGACTTTTCTCTCACGCTGGCCCATTATGATTTTCCGTCCCTGGGGGGCAGCGTCCCCATTTGGACCGCTTTTTGGAACAGTGTTTTAGCGCCGGGCGCCCTGCGGGACATGATTGCAATCAAATACGCCCCCATCTGGACGAGCCTTATCGTGTCCCTGGTCGTGGCAGCGGTGGGTGCCTCGCTTACCCTGGTGGCCGCCTACATCATCGAGAAGAAGAAGCCCCGGGGCGAACAGTTGCTCTACAGCCTGTCCGTATTGCCCGCGGCCATTCCGGGGGTTGTCCTGGGCCTGGGCTACATCCTGGCCTTTAACAAGCCCTATTTCTTCATTTATGGCACCATCTGGATCATTATTATCAATATCATCATTGCCAATTTCACCCTGGGGGTTCTCTCCGGGACGGCGAATCTGAAGCAGATAGACAAATCCGTGGAGGAGGCGGCGGTAAGTCTGGGCGCCGGTCCGATCACGACCTTTACCAGGATCGTGTTTCCCTTGACGAAGGTGGCCTTTATGTCCACCGCCACCTTCTTCTTCATGCGTTCCATGACCACCATCAGCGCGGTGTTGTTCCTCGTCTCGGCGAATATCAAACTGGCCGCCATTGAAATTATCTTCCTCGATGTGGACGGCCGCACGGCCAGCGCCAATGCCATGTGCACCGTGGTGGTGCTGATCGTGGTGCTTTTCCTGGTGATTATGAGGCTTGTTACAGGTAAGTCGGGACTTATGGGGATGAGCGCGAGCGCCTCAAGATAGCGGGAGTTTACGGGGCATGAATATTATTGACAGTGACAACCCGGTTCCCAAGTATCTGCAGATCAGCGCCTGGATAAAAGAGCTGATCTCTTCCGGGCGCTTTGAAAAGGGCGGGAAGCTTCCCTCGGAGGTGGAGCTGGCCCGGATCTGTCAGGTCAACCGCAATACCCTGCGTCAGGCGATTTCGGAGCTTACCTCCGCCGGGGTTTTACGCAAGGTAAAGGGCCTGGGCACCTTTGTCTGCGCTGAAGTCCCGCTGGCCATAAAGCATCAGCTTAAAAGCATCTCGAGCTTTGGCGATGATCTGAAGGAACTCGGAATCAAGGAGAAAACAAGAATAATAAAAAAGGGCGTGGAACCGGCCAAGGAACAGGTGGTGCGGAAACTGGTGCTCGGCCCCCAGGGCAGGGTGGTGGCCATCCGTCGTCTCCGGACGGGTAACAAGGTGCCTTTCATCTATGAGGAAAGTTATCTTCCCTACAATATCTTCAAAGACATCCTCGAAATGGACCTTACCGGGTCGATGTACCGGCTTATTCACGAGCGGTTTGGCGTAACCCTGGCGCGCTCCGAGCAGACCATCCGGGCGGTGACTCTCCGGGGGCGGATTGCCTCCTATCTGGGGGTGCCGGAAAATACCGCCGCCCTGTTTATGGAAAGCGTCACCTACGACGAGAATAACCTCCCCGTGGAACTTTTGTATTCCTACTACCGGGGAGACAAGTATATCTTTGAGGTGGAGCTGGGGCGCTACCATATCAAAGAAAATCACAACCTGGATTACGAATAAGCTTCATGAATGTCCGGTCAGGAAATTGCTTATGTCTTTATCCGGTTGTTCTTGAGGGATAGTGGCCGCATTTGCAGGTCCTTCTCCCTCCCCTTCAAGGGGAGGGTCGGGTGGGGAAGGGGTCAGATGACCGCTCCGCCACTAAAACCCCATCCCCCTCCTAACCTCCCCCTTGAAGGGGGAGGAATTAAGTAGTGCCCCTCCTAAGGCCCCCTTGAGAGGAGGAATCTGGCAGTGCCCCTCCTAAGGCCTCTCGCGAAGGGGGAGGAACAAACCCCGACCCAAAAGGGAATTTAAGGGGCTGCGAAAAACTGACAGGACAGTGCTGAATAAGCTTTCTTTTTGCAGGAAGGTGTTGTATATACATCTAAACAGTTAGTGACAATTCAAACCGGGGGTATTCATGGAAAAGAAGAATCTTTTGGAAAAGTTGGTGGAAGCAAGTCCGGGCATGGAGATCTGGTGGGATTCATCGCCGGTGATATTTGATAACTGGCGCCGGAAGCTGCTGGCCAAGGCGGCCGAGGGAGACCGGGAGACCATTCAAGCCCAGTGCGCGAGGATGTACAGCAAGGATGGCAAAGACGGCGCCCTCTTTCGCGGCGTCACGACGAACCCGCCGCTGTCGCTTCAGGCGATAAAAGACGACGAGCCTTACTGGCAGTCCGTGGCGGCAGGGATAATAAAGGACAACCCCGGGATCGACAAGGAGTCCCTCTTCTGGCTGCTCTACAAGGAGGTGGTAAAACGGGGTTCCGACCTCTATCTGCCCCTCTTTGAAAAAACCGGTTATCGCGAGGGGTTCCTCTCCGGCCAGGTGGACCCCAGAAAGTCCTTTGACCGCGAGGCCATGTTGCGGCAGGCCTTTGAATTGACTGCGATAAATCCCAATGTCATGGTAAAGGTCCCCGGCACCAAAGAGGGTTATGAGGTGATCGAGACCCTCACCGCCCGAGGCATCGCCACGAATAATACCCTGACCTTTGTGCTTCCCCAGCTCATGGACTGCGCCCGCTCGGTGCAGCGCGGACTCGCGCAGGCGAAAAGGGACAAGGTGGACCTCTCCCGCTGGCGGTCGGTTATTACCCACATGGAGGCCCGCTACGGCGATCTGGGCGGCCTGAAGGAATACGGCCGGGAGGTGGGCCTTGATCTTTCCGAGGGGGATATCCGTCTCGCCGAGCTGGCCATCTTCAAGAAGGCCTACCGACTGCTCAAAGAGGGGAATTACCCGAGCAAGCTCCTCTCCTGTTCGCTGCGGGTGGGGCCAACGGTGAACGGCGAGCTTAGGCTCTGGCATCTGGAGGAAAAGGCCGGCGCCTCGATCGTCGTGACCTGTCCGCCCTCCTTTATCGATGAGGTGATCAATTTCCCCGGGCAGGAAAATATCAACTTTATCCCGGGCCGCATCGATCAGGAGATTCCACCGGAGGTGCTGGAGAAGCTCCTCAGGATTCCCTATTTCGAACGGGCCTACCGGGAAGACGGTTATACCCGGGAGGAATACAACAGCCACCCGGCCCTGGTGAAGACGGCGGCGCAGTTCCACAAGGCCACCGAGGAAATGGTGGACTTTGCCGGCCGATGTCTGGATGAGGCTAAGGTTTAAGGCTTAGCACCCCTGCTTTGAGGAGGTGGTTTATGCTGGTCGGGATTCCAAAAGAGATAAAGAGAAAAGAAAACAGGGTAGCCATGGTGCCCGCGGGGGTTGAACAGCTTGCGGCTCATGGGCACCGCGTTCTCGTGGAAACAGGCGCCGGAGAAGCTTCCGGTTATGCCGATCAGGATTATCTCCAGGCCGGGGCGTCCATCGCGAGATCGCCGGAGGAGGTTTTCCAGCAGAGCGAGATGGTGGTCAAGGTAAAGGAGCCCCTCCCCCCCGAATACCCCCTTATGAGGGATGGACAGACCATCTTCACCTTTTTTCATTTCGCCTCCTCGGAGGGGTTGACCAGGGCGGCAATCGAGGCAGGGGTTGTGGCCGTCGCCTATGAGACCGTGGCAAAAGCGAACGGATCCTTGCCGATTCTGACGCCCATGAGTGAGATCGCCGGAAGGATGTCCATCCAGGAGGGGGCAAAGTATCTGGAGAAGACCTATGGAGGCCGCGGCGTACTTTTGTCCGGGGTCCCCGGCGTCATGCCCGGGATTGTGACCATTATCGGCGCAGGGACAGTAGGGACCAACGCGGCAAAGATAGCCTGCAGCCTGGGCGCCATCGTCTATCTGCTGGATAACAACCTGGATCGTCTCCGGTATCTGTCGGATGTGATGCCGAAGAACTGTGTTCTGCTCATGTCCAATCCGGCCAATATCCGGGAAACTGTTTACCAGGCGGACCTCGTGGTGGGGGCGATCCTGATTCCCGGCGCCAAGGCCCCCTTTCTGGTGACCCGGGACATGCTGAAAAATATGAAAAAAGGTTCCGTAATCGTCGATGTGGCGGTCGATCAGGGTGGTTCTTTCGAGACCTCCCGTCCGACTACCCATGATGATCCGATTTATGTGGTGGATGGGGTGATCCATTACTGTGTCGCCAACATGCCCGGCGCCGTTTCTGTCACCTCTACGGCGGCGTTGACCAACGCCACCCTTCCCTATGTTATCAAACTGGCCGACCTGGGCTACCGGCGGGCAGCCCGGGAAAATCCCGAGCTGGCCGCGGGAATCAATATCGTCAATGGCAAGGTGACCTGCAGGGGGGTGGCGGAGGCCTTTGGCCTGGAATACGTGCCCTTGGCGGAGGTTCTTTCCTGAATTATTTGTAACTACGCAGGTAGATAAGCAGAAGATTGTTTCGGTGCGTTACGCTTCGCTAACGCACCCTACATCTACATCTGACTTGAACTGTGAACCGTGAACCTATTGAAAGGAGTTATATATGAAAGAATTGAAGGATTGGATGGTCCCCTGGCTGTTTACCGCCCGGGAATATAACACCAGCATTCTCGACAAGGCCTGGGCGAATCCGGATTACGGCCGCCTGATGCTGAACGAAAACCCGATTCCCCCCTCGGCGAAGGTCATCAAGGCGGTGATGGATATCATGCCGCATGGAAACCGCTACCCGGACAGCATGAAGAGCCTGCGGATTAAGCTCGGGAAGCTTCATGGCCTGGGGCCGGAAAACATCGGTCTCTGCAATGGTTCATCGGAGATCATCGATTGTATGATGAGGATCTTCCTCCAGCCTGGAGATGAGATCATCATGTCCACGCCCACCTTTGAGCTTTTCCCTCCCCGGGCGGAACTCGCGGGAGGGAAGGTGGTCTCCATCCCGCTTCTCCCGGACAGTCTCCAGTATGACGTCGAAGGGATGCTTAAGGCCATTACCCCCAGGACCAAGCTGCTCCTGGTGATCAATCCCAACAACCCGACGGGCGTCTTCATCGACGAGCCGGATCTGATCCGTTTCTGTGAAACCGGGATTCCCCTGTGCGTGGATGAGGCCTATCTGGATTACCATCCGGAGATCCCCTCCAAATCCTACCTGATCGAGAAATACCCCCAGGTGTTCCTCTCCCACACCTTTTCCAAGGCCCACGGCTTTGCCGGGATCCGCTTCGGATATGTGGTGGGGACGGAGGAGATGGTAACGGCCTTCAATACCATGTTCCTGCCCTGGAATGTGAGCCTCATGTCCATGGCCGCGGCGGAGGCGATCCTGGACAATCCGGAGGAGATAGCGGAAAAGGTGGCCCATAACAAACGCTGGATGGATATTTTTTCCGAAGAGCTTAAAAGGCTGGGGCTCAAGCCCTTCCCGGCCCATGGGAATTATATGCTCATCGACGCGACCATGACCGGGAAAACCACCCAGGAGATCCTGACGGCGGCGATGGACATGGAAAACATTTTCTTGAAGAAGATTAATCCTATTCACGGCCGGGACGGTTATTTCCGGGTAACCCCCGGCCTGGATGAGGAAAACGAACGCTTCATGAGGTTCATCAGGAAATACTTCGGCAAATAAGCACTATCCGGTTAGCTTTTTGCGTCATCCATGAACACTCTTTTTTGTCCGGGTTTTGCTCCTCCCCCTTCAAAGGGAGGCCTTAGGAGGGGCCGCGCCAGATTCTTTCCCCTTTTAGAGGGCCTTAGGAGAGGCACTGCCTGATTCCTCCCCCTTCAAGGGGGAGGTTAGGAGGGGATGGGGTTGTAGTGGCTGCGCGGTCATTTGACCCCATCCCCACCCCGACCCTCCCCTTGAAGGGGAGGGAGATTGGGGATGTAGGCCTCCCCTGCAAAGTGAGGGAGATTGGGGCTTTAGGCCTCCCCTTGAAAGGGAAGGGAGAAGACCCCGCAAGAATATGATACCAACATTTTTGTCGCACACCCGTGAATTGCCTTGACTTGCTTGGGAGTCGTTCCTATACTTGCGCACCTCAAAAAAATATCCTTCTCAAATACCGACATTCAACCCACTTCAGGAGAAAAAACATGCTATTCGAACCATCGGAAATCAATGAAATGCACCTGGTCAACCGCTTTGTCCGTTCGGCAACCTGGGAGGGCATGGCCACAGACGAGGGCGAAGTTACGCCCGCGCTCATCAAGACCATGGAAGATCTGGCCCGGGGAGGCGTGGGTCTTATCATCACGGGACACGCCTATATTTTGCCGGAGGGTCAGGCGGGACCCTGGCAACTGGGCATCTATAAGGACGAATTGCTTGATGGCTTGAAAACCATGACGGACGCCGTCCATCGGGCCCAGGGAAAGATTGTCGCCCAGCTGGCCCACGCGGGACACTTCGCCGCCGATTACTTGACGAAAGAGCCGCCCCGGGTTGTCTCCGATTATGAGGGTCTGGCGGCAACGCCCCGCCATGAATTGACCAAAAAGGATATCGGGGAACTTATCGACGCCTATGCCGCGGCGGCAAGGCGGGCCAAGGCGGCCGGGTTTGACGGCGTCCAGCTCCACTCTGCCCACGGCTATCTCCTGAGCCAATTTTTAAGCCCTGTTTTCAACCGCAGAAATGACGGCTACGGCGGGGCGATCGGGAACCGTGTCCGCGTTCACCTGGAAATATGCCATGCCGTCAGAGAGGCGGTGGGGGCTGATTATCCTGTGTTGATTAAAATAAATTGCGAAGATTTTACCGAAAACGGGTTTACTCCCGAAGATTCCCTCAAGGCCTGCAAACTCCTCTCCCAGGCCGGGATCGACGCCTTTGAAATGAGCGGCGGCCTCCTGACCGGCGGCAAATTGTCTCCCAGTCGCTCCGGAATCAATTCCCCGGAAAAAGAGGCCTACTTCAGCCAATACGCCAAGTCCTTCAAAAAAGAGATCAATACCCCTCTGATCCTCGTGGGGGGCATTCGCTCGCTCGATGTGGCCAAGGGGCTGATCGAAACAGGAACAGCCGATTATATCTCGCTGTGCCGGCCGTTAATCCGAGAGCCCGGCCTCGTCAATCGCTGGAAATCGGGAGAAACAAGCCCGGCGACGTGCAAATCAGACAACCTCTGTTTCCGGCCGGCCCTGTCCGGCAAGGGAATATACTGCGTTGTGGAAGAGCAGGAAAAAGCCAAGGCCTGAGGAGAAACCATTCGGAACAGGAGGAGCAGATGTCAGAGCAGGTATATCGGGAACTGCAACAAAGACTTGACAAGTATTCCCTGGGCTTTCCCGCCACGGATACGGGAATTGAAATTGCCATACTCAAGGAACTTTTCACCCCGGATGACGCGGTGATGTTCCTGAATCTCACGCCCATCCTCGAAACACCTGATTCCGTTGCCGTCCGCCTCGGCAAACCGCCCGTCGAAGTAGCCGCCCGGCTGGAAGGCATGGCGAAGCGGGGGCTCCTTTTCCGGCTTCAAAAGGGCGCATACGTAAAATACGGCGCCATTCCCTTTGTACACGGGCTTTTTGAATTTCAGGTCAAACGCCTGGGGAATAAATTGGCTGATTTGATGGAGAGCTACTTCCAGGCTGGCTTTAAAAAGTCCATGGCCGAAAACGCCGGAGGGTTTCTACGCACGATACCGATCCAGGAGTCCCTTGAGGCCACCCAGAACATTGCCGCCTATGAAGACGCCTGCGAGATCCTCAAGGCCCAGAAACTGATTGTGGTGGCGGACTGCATCTGCCGGACACAGAAAAAATTGATCGGCAAGGGATGCGGCAAAATGATGGAGGCCTGCTTCATGTTCGGCTCCATGGCGCAGTACTACCTGGATCATGAGCTGGGTCGGCAGGTAGAGGTGGATGAGGCAATCAGAATTTTGCGGCAGGCCCAGGATGCGGGGCTTGTCACCCAGCCCGCCACGGCCCAGAACCCGGGTGGCATGTGCAATTGTTGCGGAGACTGTTGCGGGCTTTTGAACTCCCTCCGGGACTATCCCCGGCCCGCGGAGCTGGTCTCGTCAAATTTCTTCGCGATTGTTGACGAGGAGACCTGTATCGGCTGCGATGCCTGCATCGACCGCTGCCAGATGGATGCCGTTAAACTGAATGACGCCGGTTGCGCCATCGTCGATCTCGAGCGCTGCATCGGCTGTGGCCTGTGCGTTACCACCTGTCCCTCCGACTCCGTTCGTCTCCTGGCAAAAGCGCCGGAGAAGCGGAGCATCCCGCCGGTGACGGGACTGGATCAGATGCTGGCGATGGCTGAGAAACGGGGAATTCAGTTTTAGTGGTTGCGAGGGGTGTTGTTGCTCCCCCTTCAAGGGGCGGGAGAAGGCCCTGCAAAAACGGCCATTGTGCCTAAAAAGAGCATAATAAAGACATGCGCAATTCTCTAACCGGACATCCGTGGCGCAGATCATTAATTTAGCAAAAAGCAGGGATAAGAAAAATGAAAAAAATAGCCTTGATATCGTGGCTCATTATAATTCTGCTGGTCACGGCCTCCTGCGCGCCCGTCGAGACGGTGCGCCCGACCCCCAAGCCGGCACGGATCGCCCTGGTTCTCGGGGCCGGCGCATCCAGGGGATTCGCCCATATCGGCGTACTGAAGATTTTGGAATCAAACAAGATACCGATCCATATGATCGTCGGAACGAGCGCGGGGAGTTTCGTGGGCAGCTTTTACGCCTACGGGATTAATGCCTTCGAGCTGCAAAAAATGTCCCTGGCGCTGACAAAAGGCGACCTGATCGATCTGGCCATCCCGGATAACGGCTTTATCAAGGGAGAGAAACTCGCGGAATATGTGAACAAAACCTTAAAGAACACCCCCCTCGACAAACTGAAGATACCCTTTTACGCCGTGGCCACCAGTATCCCCGACGGCCAGGAGATGGTTTTCGGGCAGGGCAATACCGGTATAGCCGTAAGGGCAAGTTGTTCCATCCCCGGCGTCTTCCGCCCGGTCCGGATTGCCGACCGGATGTACGTTGACGGGGGGGTCGTAAGTCCCGTCGCCGTTGATGCGGCCAGAAAATTAGGGGCCGATATCGTCATCGCCGTGGATATTGCCGCGGATCTCGACATCAGTAAGCCGGAAGGTACAATTGATACCATCCTGCAGTCCATAAATATCATGTACGCGAAACTTTCCGCCGCCCAGCTTGCCAGGGCAGATGTGGCGATTAAACCAAAGGTGGGGTACATCGGCTCGTCGGACCTGGAGAAGAGACATGAGGCCATCATGGAGGGTGAAAAAGCGGCCATGGCGGAACTGCCGGCCATCCAGCAGATAATTACCCGGCTCAGGCAGGAAGGAAGACTGGATTAGCCCTTTCCCCTTTTGGCCGGGACTGTTTGTTATGAAGAAACGTATCTCTCTAATCGTACTGCTGGTTATTTTGACTCAGTTATTTCTGCTGCCCTTTTGCCCGGCGGAAGCCAGGGCGGAAACGAGGATATATATCACCTTTGCCGCGGGCGGCGTTGCGGGCGGCGTCTATTTCTTTTTCCGGTTCGCTTTCAGCGGCTCCTCAATGATGGAGCAATATCAAAATGACACCACCGCCCTCCTCAATCACGGACCGGCGGGCTGGCAGATTAAATATCCCGTAGTGAATCTGGGCGGAGAGGCCCGCGACATACTGCCCCGCCCGGTTCATTCCCCCGAAATGGCACAGGTGGAAATACTTAAGGTTCGATTTTAACAATGACAAAGCCGAAATGACAACGTTGTAAGTAAAAAGTAAAATAGGTCAGGCGTCCCGCCTGACTCAAAACTCGATTGTTTTTTGTCATTCCGCGCAGGCGGGAATGACGAGTTTTTACCGCATTGTAAGTATTGACGACTTCGTAAAAAGTCCCCCGGCAGAGCCGGGGGTTTACTGGAAAAAAAATTACCTTAACTTGCCGATCGGGAAATCATTTGCGCCCGTCTCAATCATCGGGTTCTGTTGGCGCTTGAAGACTTCCTCAGAGAGCGTCATCACTCGCTCCTCTGTATGCAGGGCAAGCCCCTTCACGGTTATGAACCCGTCTTTCTTGAAGTCCGCCTTGCCCTGCAATCCTTCCAGGAGCACATAGGTGAATAGCCCATGTCCTTTATATCCTTCAAGTGCCTGTTGCGTATCAGCAGAAGCGGAAAAAACCGATGAGCCGACAGCCCGCTGCAGGAGCTTGACCGCTGTTGCGTCGGTGAGGCCTCTCGTCTGCTGCAAGAGGGCTATCTGAATTTCCTTGCCCCCTTTGCCGGCGTTGCAGGTATCAAGGATCACGAGTTTCTTCTGCGCCGGGATACTGCCGATAAGATTCACCAGGTCTTTGTGGCTCAGGGCCTCTTCGCTGATGCGTTGAGATGAAAGGAGCCGGACATGTTGAGAAAGATATTGCCGGAGCACTCAGCCACCGGTTATTCGGATCAATGCTGAGTGTAGGGCTTACCTGCTGTGTACAGGCTAAGGCGGGTGGTAAATTCCTTGATGGTTTCCTGTGCTGCCTTGTCTTTTCGAAGCAAATCCAGCGCCGCCTGCTGAGTTTCAACAGCCTGCTTGAAATCGCCTTTCCTTGCCTGCGCGGCCGCCAGCGTGTCAAGGTATTGGGCATTTCTGTCGATGCTTACCGCCTTGAGTGCAAAGCTTACCGCCTCTTTGCCGTCATGAATTTTTGCGTCGGGACAAGAAGCCAGTAACCAGGCCAGAGAGTTTGCGAATACAGCGGTCTTGGGCGATGATGTTGCAGCCATGTGCAAGTCTTCAATAGCTGATTGGTACAGACCCATCTCGGCAAAAAGTTGGCCGCGATCAAAGCGCACCCAGACCGCATCTGAATTGAACTCCAAGGCCTGCTTGAAGTCAGCAAGAGCAAGTTGACGTTGCCCCATCGCCTGATGTGTCAAGCCACGCTGGTGCAGCGCCCAAACATGGCCACCGTGCTGATTGGCAATAAACAGGTCATAGTCGATAAGCGCTTCCGCATAGCGGCGCAGTTCGAACAACGCATTGGCACGATGAAAATGCATTTCGTCGCGCTGATATTTCTCAAGTCGAATGCCGAACTGATCGTCCCTATCCAGACAGCGCGTGTACAAGCTTACCTTGTCCTGCGGATCCAACGCTATTTTTGCCTCCTTGCAACTACTCGGCAACGGGGGCTCCATAGTCAATGCCTGCACACCTTGCGAAAACAGCAGACCGGCCAGAACCAGAGCAGGAATAATTTTTCCACGACACCGCATAAATCCCTCCAGATGGGATTATTCCGGGATTATTCCGGGATTATTCCGGGGACATCCATGATAAGTAATGTCAAGGGGAAAACGGAGATTTCCCCTGACCTCCCGGATTGACGGACTCCTGGTGGTTTTTTACCTCCACCTGCCTTAACTCGATCTTTTTCTTCTTCATTTTTTTGGTCCGC
>JAXMLI010000087.1:0-9335 GCA_034368785.1 Smithellaceae bacterium
TACCCCCGACCAACCGTAGCGGGACGGAAATCTCGGCCAGCATGCCCAGAGTTTTCAGGTTGTCAAACTGCGGGAAAAGGTTCTGTGGGCTGAAGTCGCTAAACTCCTCTTGAATTTTAACGATATCAAAATAGAGGACATAGCGCTCATCGTCTCCGGCAAAATAGCCCTCGGGTCGTACCGGGCTGCCTGGCCCTTTGCTGATACAACTGGATAACCGATCGAGAAAAATCTTGGTAATCCCCGCCGGTTTCCAGTAGCGGTCGGTTTCAAGATCCTCGATATCAAATGTGGAACTGGCGGCATAGGATGGGCGCTTCAGGACCAGCTTGACTTCCGGTGCAACGGTCTTGATGCCAAGTTTCCGGCAGATAAACTGCCGTGCCTTGTTACCATCCTCCTGCATCAGCAGAACGGCAAGCAGTAATGCTTTATACTCTGGGCCGATGCCAATGAACCTTCTACTATCTTCATCTGAGGCTGTTTTGATGCGTTTGCTAAAAGCATCTTTGTATTGTGCCACCAGCTGTGGAACCGTGTCGTTGTGACCGGAATAATAGATCAACACGTTGTCAGGCAATGGTGTTTCGCCGATAGTTTTGCGATCTTTTCCATTAATTTTGAATTGGCCGGATGTCCAGGCAATCTCGGTTTCCTTGCCATCGATCTCAATATTTATGCGATAGTTGAAATCGAGTTCGGCCTTGCTCTTGTCGTACTCGTAAAGGTGGCGAAAGATCTTGATGAGCGCCTCAAATAGGTTAGATTTTCCCGTACCGTTCTTGCCGACAAAGACATCGATAAAACTGTTGCCGTCAAGGGCGAGTTCAAAGCTCTTAAGATTCTTGTATTGGCTGATATGGACCGATTTTAGACGCATTTTCTATTTCCTCAGACCTGCGCCATCACGGCGTTGAGAAGAGCGGTCTGCTTTCCGGTGGCATCGTGAATCTGCTTTTCTAGTTCATCGCAGAGGACCATGAGTTGATCGATTTTGGCGACGATGCGGCGCTGTTCGGCGAGGGGAGGAAGAGGGAATAAATAATTTCTTAGATAACCCAGAGAGACAAAACTCTGTACCGCACCAGAAGATTTTTCTTTCATATTTTCCTGAGCATACGTAAGGAAATAGTGCAAGTACATATTATCAGGCTTATTAGGTATGTAGAACTTAAAAAGGGCTACGTTTTTGATGGAGAATTCTTCTTTGCATTTAACTATCACGGGGTTACCAATGCTGCCGATCATGGCAAATAAAATATCCCCAAGATCTACTTTTGAACGCTCGCTTATCTTTGTATGGTCTTGTTCAGAAATGTACTTAATATCGTTAAAACTGAGTTCACCTGAATAAAGGTTTTTGCTGGTTACGAGCGGATAACCAATATCAACATATTTAGGTGTATCATGAGTGCCGTCTCGAACATCAAGTGCCTCATTCAACCGCACCCATTCCCACCCTTTGGGCAACTCATAAGGTACTTCTTCAGGTTTGATCTCCGACAGGGGGTCCGATGCCTTGATCTTCCCTTGTTTTATCAGTCTCTTTTTCTCCACCGCGATCTCTTTCAGTAGTTCGCTGGCTGGCTGATCATTGGAGTTCTGCGGTACCAGCTTACCCATAACGGCGAGTTGGAGGATGGCATTGCGCAGCTCGGCCACGTTCTCTTTGACGGAATAAAGTTCGCCGAAGTTTTGCGTGATGAAGGCCCACGTTGAGCTGAAGGTATTGTCTTCCGTCGCGGTCAGCAGGCGGTTCAGGGCGGCGGTGTGGGCGTCAAGACGTTTTTGATCGTGTTCGGCCCGCAGCTTCTCCAACTCATCGCAGCGGGCCATAAGTTGGTCGACTCTGGCGACGATGCGGTGTTGCTCGGCGAAAGGAGGGAGAGGAACAATGGTATTGATAATTTTTTCTCTTGAAATATTCGGTTGAGCGGCTCCTGCGCCTTGTTCGATAAAGATTGGCTTCATTGATCGAAGAAGATTTAATAGAAATAATTTATCAACCGAGGAGTATGTCGTACATGCACAGACAGCTTGATTTGTGGTTGCGTCTATTTCAAGAATACCTACATCGCCAATGTTTGCACCGTACATCGCAATTAGAACTGCACCGACTGGGTTTAAGTTCAAAGAACATTCGTTCAAGGCCTTCTCAGTGATGGTTTCCTCTGTTGAAGAGATACGCCCTTGCTTAACTTCACCAGATTTCACCCAGGGAATAGACCCGCCATAATAGGCGCTATTTGCACGGCTGGGTGTCGTACCTGACTTCCAGAAGCCTATTCTCCCTAAACGCACCCACTCCCACCCTTTAGGCAGTTCATAGGGCACCTCTTCCGGCTTGATCTCCGGCATGGGTTTAGGCTCCTTGATTTTCCCTGCCTTCACCAACCGTTTTTTCTCCGCCGCAATCTCCTTCAGCAGTTCCCTTGCGGGCTGGTCGTTCGGGTCCTGCGGTACGAGCTTTCCCTGCATGGCCAAGGTCAGGATCAGTTCGCGCAGTTTCTTGATGCCGTCGGGTGCGGCAAAGGCCCTGTCGAAGTGCTTTTCCAGTAATTGCATGGCGTCGGAAGAGTTACTCATGGCGATCATCCACCAACTTCCAGTGACCGCCTTTGTTGGAGCCGATGCGCGTCAGCAGGCCTCTCGTTTTCAGTGCCGCTATATTTTTATCGATGGCCGTGGTGCTGATGCCGATTTTTTCCGCCATCTTCCTTTTGGAAATGCGCGGATTCTCGGCAATGAGCTCAAGCATCAGGCGCTGGTTTTCTACCAACCCATCTACCAACCCACCTACCAACCCACCTACCAACCTTCCCCCCGAACTCTTCTCAGGAATTACGGTTTGTGGGCTTGTGTCTTGAACCTCGGGAACGGGTTTTGAGTACTGGAAGCTCACCCGCACCAAGCTCTTGCGAATCTCAAAGACGTCTCTTCCGTAGGCTTTCAGGATGCGCGGGATACCCGAACCCAACTGCTCGACAATCTCCAGATCACGAAAAACCCGCATGATCTCTTTGTTGCGGGGTACAGAAAAGCCGCTAAAAAAATCCTCCTCCTCGACGCCATAGGGCAGGCCGCCCATGGAGGTAATCTCCAGCCTGTCAGAAAAAAATTCAAACTTCGGTGCGCCACCGTAGGAGTAATCGTTATGGACGACGGCATTCACTACCGCTTCGCGCATGGCCGTCGAATCGATCATCTCCTGTTCTTTGCGCAGGGGATACCCTATTTTCGTGAAGATGGTGTTTTCCACCTCCATGCGATCCAGAATACCTTTCAAGGCTTTAACGAGAGAACATTTGCCAAAATCACGATTTTCGATCAGGTTGACACGCGTCGTGTCGGCGTACTTTGCCACCTGCAGTGAGACGCCGTTGTCATCGGCCAGCAGATAGGCGGCATAGTTGGGTTTGCCTTCCGGTGTCAGGGGCTCAAGATTTTTCATGAACGCTTCATTCAAGGCGAGGCCGCGCGCATCGTAGTAAATCTTGATCTGTTCAAAGCTGAGATCCGGTCGCGGGGAAAGCATGTTGCCGATGGTGTTGCGAACCCTCCGGCCGAAAAGCGTCTCGATCATGTCGCGCGGCATGGGCTCTGCTGCGCTGCCCACACGAATAAAACAGCCTTTTTCGGTCATGCCGTACTTGCGCAGATAGTAGGGCTTCTCCAATCCGCCGGCAACGGTGATCCTGATGACATTTTTATGATCCCGGACTTCACGGATGATATCGAACAGCCCCATGATAGAGGGCTGGATGTTGTTGCGCAGGCGATCCTTGATGGCCAACTGAACCCCGTCAGGGTCTTCGACTCCGTAAACCCGGCCATCTTGCGCAATGCCGATATAAATGACACCGCCATCCTTGTAATTCAGAAAAGCGACCACTTCCTTTTCAAGGCCGTCGGTAAGCTCCCGTTTGTACTCGATGCGGTTGTCCTCCATTACCGCCGCCCCCCCAGCGCCTGCATCAGTTCCTGTTTCAAGGCGGTTTGCGCGGCTTCGAGCTTTTTGGCGATCTCCAGATACTCCCGCATCAGCTCTTCCGGATCGCGGTGATTCACGACCACCTCGTGGGGATTTTTGCAGTCCAGATTATAGTTGCGCGCGGCGATCTCCTTGGCCGATATCTTCCAGGCATGTTCAGTGGTCTTGCGCCTGTTCCACCATTTTTTTTCCAGGTCGAATTCCTGAATGGTCAGGGGCTTGGAACGGGAATAGGACTTGTAGCCTGCGGGATAGGGGTGTTCAAAAAACCAGATCTCCTTGGTCGGTCCGCCCTTTTTAAAGAACAGGATGTTGGTATTGATGCCGGTGTAGGGGCTGAAAACGCCCTTCGGCAGCCGGACGATCGTATGCAGGTCGAATCCTTCGAGGAGCTCCCGTTTCAGCGTGGTCTTGACCCCCTCGCCGAAAAGGAAGCCGTCGGGCAGCACAACCGCTGCGCGGCCCGTATCGTGCTTGAGCCGGTGCATGATCAGGGCCATGAAGAGGTCTGCGGTCTCGCGGGTCTGATACTTTTTGGGGAAGTTGTTTTCGATGCCATCTTCCTCCATACCGCCGAAAGGGGGATTGGTGATCACGATATCCACCCGGTCTTTCGGACCGTAATCCTTGAGGGGACGGCTGAGGGTGTTGTCGTGCCGGATATGGGTCGGCACGTCGATGCCGTGGAGCATCATGTTGGTCAGGGCAAGCATGTGCGGCAGGGGTTTCTTTTCGACCCCGTGGATGCTCTCTTGCAGCGTTTTGAGGTTCTCTCCGGTCTTGGCCTGTTTCTTGAGATGTTCAATCGTGTTGGTCAGGAAGCCGCCGGTGCCGCAGGCCGGGTCAAGAACCGTTTCACCGAGTTGCGGGTTCATGATATCGACCATGAACTGGGTGAGCGCCCGGGGCGTATAGTATTCGCCCGCATTGCCTGCCGACTGAAGATCGGCCAGGATTTTCTCGTAGATATCGTTGAACAGGTGGCGGTCCGTAGAGGAGTTGAAATCCACGTCCGCTTCGATCGTGTTGATCACCTGCCGCAGCAAAGTACCGGATTTCATGTAGTTGTAGGCGTCTTCAAAGACGGAGCCGACCACCCTGCCGTGAGGCGACACACCGGCCTTGGTTGCCAATGATTTGAGCGCCGGGAAAAGTTCATTATTGACAAAGACGATCAGGTCTTCCCCCGTGTCTCCCTCGGGATTCTTGCCCCAGGTCGACCAACGAAAACGGTTGGGAAGGGGGGATTTGTAGCCCGAGACAGTTACTTTCCATTCCTGTTCTTTGTCGTCAAAAATCTTGAGAAAAAGAAGCCAGACAATCTGGCTTATCCGCTGGGCATCGCCATCGACGCCCACATCCTTGCGCATGATATCCTGAATGGTCTTGATCAATGTCCCGATCGACATGGTTTCGTCTCCAAATGTTCTTTATGACGCGCAGTAGAGCGCCTGCTCCAGTTCATGCAATGCATTCTGATAGCCATCCAGTCCGCCAAAGGCACGGATGATCTCGATGGGGGTGCCGAAATGGGTGAAAGGGGTGACCGAGAGGATCTGCGGCTCTTCGATATGCACGACCCCTTCATCGGCGTACTTGTCGAGCAGCGCCTCCAGCACCCGTCGGGCCTGATCGCCGTATTTCGCGAAATAATTGCGTTTTCGGACCTGGTCCACGCGTTCCTTGCGGGTCAACGGCGGCATATCCCAGGCCACATGGCAGACCAGATCAAAGGGATCGCAATCCCTGCCGATCTCTTCCGCCAGTGCATCAAAGAAAACGCCTTCGTTGGCAAGCTCATCCATGATGACCTGCTTCTTTTCAGTGCTGCGCCAGCGTTTCAGGAAGTCATCCAGAGAAGCGAATTCCCTGGCAAGCGTCCTGCGGGTATAGTCCTTTAGCGATTCGGTGATCATCTTACCATTGGCGTCGAAATACTGCACCCGCTCGGCGACGACCTTCACCTCCACATTGGCCACTACATAGCGTCGTATAACCGGCTGAAACTCGGAATCTCCGCCATCGGCCACACAGTCCCATTCGCCGCCCTCTGCCGGCAATGGAAAAGCAGAATCACCAATAGCTTCTTCATTGTCTGCCATATCTGGCGGAACCGGTGAATCCTCGGGACTTTTCGGAGTATAGATCTGCACGGGGTCGCCGTCGAAATCCGGATCGGCAAAAAGTTCGGTGGCCTTCTTGAAATCGATGATGGTGAAATAGTATTTGCCGTAATCCTCGTTGATGCGGGTCCCGCGGCCGATGGTCTGCTTGAATTCCGTCATCGATTGGATGCGTTGATCGAGTACGATCAACTTGCAGGTCTGGGCATCGACGCCGGTGGTCATCAGCTTGGAGGTCGTCGCAATCACCGGATATGTGGACTCGGGAAAAATGAAGTTGTCGAGTTCGGCTTTCCCCTCTTCGTTGTCGCCGGTGATACGCATCACATACTTATCATTCTGAGCAACCAGATCGCCATTTTCGTTGACTAAGGCCTGACGCATCCTTTCCGCGTGATCGATATTATCGCAAAAGACAATGGTTTTGTCGAACCGGCTGGTCTGTTTCAGAAATTCAGTGATCTTTTTTGCCACAAGCTGAGTCCTTTTTTCCAGAACCAGCGTTTTGTCAAAATCCTTCTGGTTGTAAATGCGGTCTTCAATCTCGTTGCCGTACTTGTCCAGCATGCCTTTATCGGGGCGCCAACCGGTCAAGTCCTTGTCAAGGTCGATGCGGACTACCTTGTAGGGGGCCAGAAACCCGTCGTCTATTCCCTGCCGGAGGGAATAAGTGTAAATCGGTTCTCCAAAGTAGTCGATGTTCGAGACTTCCCTTGTTTCTTTTGGGGTTGCCGTCAGGCCGATCTGGGTGGCAGTTGAAAAGTATTCGAGGATCTGCCGCCATGCCGAATCTTCCGCCGCACTCCCCCGGTGGCATTCATCCACGACAATCAGATCAAAAAAATTGGGACTGAACTGCTTATAGATGTTTTGCTCTTCTTCAGTACCTGAAACTGCCTGATAGAGCGAGAGGTAGATCTCATAGGCTTTGTTCGCCTGCCGCTTCTGGATTTTTGTCATCGCTGACCCGAAGGGCTTGAAATCATTGGTCATGGTTTGATCGACCAGAATGTTCCGGTCAGCCAGAAAGAGGATTCGCTTTTTGGCCTTTGCCTTCCAGAGCCGCCAGATGATCTGGAAAGCGGTAAAAGTCTTGCCGGTTCCGGTGGCCATTACCAGCAGGATACGATCTTGACCCTGCGCAATGGCCTCCATGGTTCTATTGATGGCTAGCAGTTGATAATAGTGAGGGGTCTTATTGCTTGCATCGCTGTAGTAATCCTGTGTGACCAGGCACTCCTGTTTCTCCGTCAGGCCCCTGTGTGCAGTCCACAACTTCCACAGCGTCTCGGGTAGTGGAAAATCCTCCTGAGCGAGTTCGCGTTCGATGATTCCGTCGACGGCAATCTTGTTGTGAAACAGAAAGCCATCTCCATTGGAGCTGAAGACAAAGGGCACTTGAAGCATTTCAGCATAACCAAGCCCTTGCTGCATTCCATCACCGATGGAGTGGTTGTTGTCCTTTGCCTCGATAACGGCAATAGGAATATTGGGCTTGTAAAAAAGAACATAGTCGGTGCGCTTGTGCTGGGCGCGGGTGTGCAGCTTGCCACGAACGATAATCCGCCCCTTAGTTAGAGGAAATTCCTCTCGGATCTGGGTCGCAATATCCCATCCTGCGCGTTCCAGAGCAGGGGTGATATATTTTGTGCAAATATCGCGCTCGGAGAGCTCCTTCTTATTCACTCTTCAGCTTTCCTTCTTCCATGTGTTCCGAAGATAAAAACCCCGCTCTTTTTGAGAAACGGGGCGTCAATATTCATTCCATGATACCCTCACGCATGGTTATAGACTCAGAATTTTTTATCACCGGTTGCATATGGCGCTTTGATTATCACCATTTGCGGATGAATGCCATAATGAAACCCGTAAGACCGATCAACAACTATTCCGGAAATTGGCAGGCGTCTAAATGAACGAAAAACGAGCTGTCAAGATTTTAACCTTTCGAATCGTATCCAATGAGCAACGCCGCTTATCAAAACCAGTGACTTGTATTTGAAGAGCGTAACGTCAACAATCTCAGTATCTTAATTCCCGGTGGTGATCTCCCGATAAAGTGTTTTCATGCAATCCGGGCAGATGCCGTGGCTGAATTCCGCTTCGGAATGGTTCCTAATGTAGACTTCTACCTGTTCCCAATATCCTTTATCATCGCGAATTTTTTTACAGGAGGCGCAAATTGGGATAAACCCGCTCAGAAGTTTCACCTTCCCCAGAGCTTCTTTAAGCTCATGGACAACCTTTTCTCGTTCTTCTTCGACACGCTTCCGATCGGTGATGTCCTCTCCGGAGCTGAGTGTTGCAATGATATTCCCTTCTCCGTCTCTCAACATTGTGTTGTGCCAGGCAATCGCCCGCTCCTGACCTTCCTTAGTCAAAACATCATTTTCAAAATACTCAAAAGGTTCTACCTCTCCAGATAAGATCTTTAAGAAGACGGCCTTAACATTTTCCGGAAGATTCTCCGGCAAAAAATGGTCAAACCAGTTCTTCCCGACAATCTCTTCCTCACTATACCCTAAAACCTCACACCCTTTCTTATTGATGAGCTGGACATTCTGATCAGAACCGATCACCACCAACATTACACCAGCCACATCCAGATATCCCTGCGCCCTATCCCTCTCTTCTCTCAGCTTCTCCTCGCTCAATTTCAAGTTTCTCCAGAGAAGGTTGTAGGGCTTTGTTAAGCCCGTCTCAATGATGGCTTTGTAAATCAAATAAAAAGAGATGATCTTAAAAATATGGCCGACCAGATTGGAGAGGCCATATACGCTGATATAAAAGGTGAAGGCTAATTCTGAAATGATCGTCGCAATAATAGACCAGACCACCAATATCAAAACAGGTCTTTCAAACTCACCCCGCTTCCGAATCAAAAGGGCCAAAGAACCAAGAAGGATAAAAGAGATAATGTATTCACTAATCTTTTTAAAGGGGGTCAAGCCTTTCCCCTCGACAAAACAGTCCGGAAAAATAGGCCCATAGAATATCGTCCCGAAGAGAAGAGCAATGGCTACTGTGTAAGCAAAAAATACTGCGCCCACTCTTAGCTTTCTATCGAAAAAGAAAGGGGCAATCAAAAGGGAGAGGCTCTCAACATAGCGCGCCCCAATCCACAACTGGGTTGGTAAATTGGCGTCATATCCCTGAAAAACTCCCATCCCCTTGTAAGCTAAGGTGTGAACCGCATCGATGGCACCCACAAAGAGATAGGC
>JAXMLI010000088.1:0-6331 GCA_034368785.1 Smithellaceae bacterium
TGTCGACAATCTATTATATATCAATAAAAAACTGAAGGAGGAGAAAATAGAAATGGAAATAACCAGAATGGCTTTTGCCGCCAACATGTTAATCAACCAGGTGCTTCAGTTAAAAAAGGGGGAAATAGTTCTCATTGTCACCGACACGGATAGACCTCGGACCATCACACAGGCGTTGGCATTCAGTGCCGTATCTGCGGGAGGAGCAGTCTCCGTGATCACGATGGAACCACAGAAGATTGGCGGGGCAGAGCCGCCGGCGCCGGTCGCTGCCGCCATGGCCGCCGCCCAGGTCGTGATCAATCAGTCCACCTACAGCCTCACCCACACGGCAGCCCTCAGGAATGCCGTCAAGAACGGGACACGGGTTGCAAACTTGCGTAATTTTACCGAAGAGATGATGGTAAACGGAGGTGTCAATGCCGACTATCATGAAGTAAAAAGGATAACGGAAAATCTGGCCAGGATGCTCACAGAGACAAATGTGATTCGTCTGACCACCCCAGAAGGGACAGACCTCATCATGAAAACCCTGGACCGAAAGGCCCTGGCGCAAACAGGTTTTGTCACCAAGCCGGGAGAACTGTCCGGCTTGCCGGATGGGGAAGCCACCCTCGCCCCGCTGGAGGGTGTTACGGAGGGAGTTGTGGTCGCACCCTATATTGCCGATCAGATTGGCTTGATCACCGAGCCTTTCCGTCTGGAAATCAAGAGGGGAAAAATTACCTCTATCACGGGAGGGAAACAGGCCATGGAATTAAAAACCCTCCTGGAGAGATATGATGAGTCGGGATATAATGCGGCTTCCCAGTTTGCGCTGGGGACAAATTCTGCCTGCCGGGTGGTGCCCAATACCAGGGAGGTTTCCAAAAAGCTGGGAACCGCCCACATCGCCATCGGCGATAACATCAGCCTCGGCGGCAAAAGCAAGAGCTCCTTTCACCTTGACTTCGTGTTCTTAAATACTTCCGTCTATTTTGATGATAAATGCGTTTTGAAGGACGGACATTACCTGATTGAGCTGGACTGACATTGTAAGAGGGGAAATGGAAAACTTTATTAAACATAAAAGTCTCGTTGAGCAAATTGTTCAAGGCATGGAAAAGAAGATATTAGACGGCGCCTTCCAGCCGGGGGAACGGATCATTGAAAGCGCTATTTGTGAGTCCCTGGGGGTCAGCCGGTCCCCGGTGCGAGAGGCATTTCGCATCCTGGAAAGCGAAGGGTTTATTACGTCGGAGGCGCGGAAAGGGATTTCCGTGGCCCTGATTACCACGGAGGAGATTAAGGATATTTATCTTATCAGGGCCAATATAGAGGCTCTGGCAGTTAGTCTGGCCGTCGAAAAACAGAATCCCGCAGTGCTGGAAAAAATGAAGAAACTTCATGAGCAAATGGTTCGGGTGGCGGAAAATAATAATATTAAAGCCTATTTCAGCGCGAATCTTAAATTTCACGAAGCCTTGATAGGGGCCTGCGAGAACAGGCGGTTAATCCAGCTGATCAATACCTTTGTCAAGCAAACCATGCGTTACCGTCTGGAAGTCCTTTCGCTTCCCGGTTGGATCGATTCATCGGTCGAGGCCCATCGGGCCATTATAGAGTCCTTTGAAGCGGGGGATGCGGAAGAGGCGGGGCTTCTGAGAAAAAATACGATCCTGAGCCATATGGAGCGACTTTTACAAAACATCAAGGAACGGGAGGAGAATCAGGTATGATAGACAGGGAACTCTGTATCGGATGCGGCGATTGCCTGCCCGTTTGTCCCGTGGGCGCCATAGAGTTGGAATCGGACTATGCAGAGATCAATGAAGAAATGTGCGTCGAATGCAGTGTGTGCTACCGGTCGAAGAGATGTCCGGTGGAAGCATTCAAACAGGCGCCGGACTTGCCCTGGCCGCGGATCATCAGAAGGGTCTTCAGCGATCCCAATGCACCGCATTCCATGACTACCGGCGGCTGGGGGCGCGGCACTTCGGAAATGAAGAGCAACGATGTAACGGGCCGGTATAAGCGGGGCAAGATCGGTGTTGGCGTGGAAGTGGGGAGACCGGGCGTGGGCGTAACAATCCGCAACATCGAGAAGATCGCCGCTCCCCTGGCCCGGCTTGGCGTCGAGTTCGAGCCGCTTAATCCCTTGACAAGCCTCATGGAAGATACGAAAAAGGCCACTTTTAAGGAAGACGTAAAGGATGAACGGGTGTTGAGTGCGATCATCGAATTCCTGATCGAACCGTCTCAGTTGGAGGAAGTCGTCAAGGCCCTGGAGGAAAGCTCCGCCCTGGCAACGGACACGGTGTTTTCCGTAGCCGTTATCAACAGAGTGGATACTGACGGCGTCATACCCAACATCGAGGCCCTGGCGCGTTTGGGGTATCAGGCCTCTCCCAACGCCAAGGTTAATCTGGGATTAGGCAAACCAAGAGCGGACGCTTAAAGAGGAAAGGAGGGATGAACCCGTGACTCATTCATTGCACAGGGCAGGCACGATAGAAGATTTAGGCTGTGATTACGTCATCATCATGCGGCCGGAAAAGGGATACAACCAGGAAGGTTCGGCCGGAAAATGTAAGGAACTCCTGTGGCTCTTTCAGAAACACGGCGCCGTCAACATCACCGGCGCCCGGGGTGCGAATTACAAGGGGAACATTCTCGAAACCTCGCTGGAATCGATCGCCGAGGTGTTCATAGACGGCAATTCCCCTTATTGCGTATTCGATACCAAAGAAAAACTCGAGTCCTTTCTCGTCGAATTCAAAGCAAAAGAATATGGATTGTCGATAGTTGTATCAGGACTATATGATACCATAAAATCGATATGCGAGAGAATCGGCATCGCGCCGCACACGACGAACCACTCCCTGGGCATCTGGGGCAACGCCTCGCTTCTTCCCGCTGGCCCGGTGCTTGAAATAACGACGATGTGCGGTCATGGCATGGTATCGCGCTACCTGGTGGACAATCTGGTGGAAAAAATTAAAGCAGGCT
This sequence comes from Smithellaceae bacterium, assembly GCA_034368785.1. Classification (GTDB taxonomy): domain Bacteria; phylum Desulfobacterota; class Syntrophia; order Syntrophales; family CAMTWB01; genus CAMTWB01. The sequence goes on from JAXMLI010000088.1 coordinate 2,989, forward strand.
CCCTGAACTTGGAAGAGGCGGGGATAGAATTGGGGAAGCCCTGTCTGTGCGGATTGTTCAATCCCAAGCGGGCGGAGATGCTTCTTCGCAAGCTGACGGGGAAAGGGCAAGAGGAACCGGTGGATACCGGAGTAAGGGGATGGATATTGTAGTCCGAAACATTTTTGTCCAAAGGAGGATATTATGGGAAGGAAAATTTTTATCTGTTCGTTGGCAGTAGCGTTTTGTTTCCTCGCCGCGATGGTTGCGGTCGAGGCAAAGGCGGCATACCCTGAGAAGACGATCGAATTTGTCGTCCATTCCCCGGCAGGCGGGGGAAGCGACCTGTTCAGCCGGGCCGTGGCCAGCATCCTCGAAAAAGAGGGTATCGTCAAGCAGAAGATTCAGGTGGTAAACCGTGACGGCGGTTCAGGAACGACCGCGTTGAATTACATGGCGGACAAGGCCGGTGATCCCTATGTGATTATGCAGTTCACCACCGGCCCCCTTTCCGCCCTGCTTCGCGGTTCGAGCAAAATGAAAATCGAGGACGTCACCTTCATCAGCATGATGAGTACGGACCCGAACCTTGCCTTTGCCCGCATGGAATTGCCGTTCAATGATATGAAGGGCGTCCTGGAATTTGCAAAAAAGAACCCCGACAAGATTTCCGTGGCAATCGGAACCATAGGAGGATCGGAGCATATCAGCGCCCACCGGATTGCCAAGGCGTCGGGGGCACAGTTGAATCTGGTCGGTTTCGGCGGCGGCGGTCCGGCGGCAGTCGCCATTTTAGGCGGTCACGTCGATTTTGGCTTCGGGAACGTGAATGAGCAGATGGGACAGATCGAAGCAAAAAAAATCAAACCGTTGGGTATCATGACCGCGCAGAGGAACCCGGCGCATCCAAATGGTATGACGATGAAGGAGCAGGTGATCAATGCCGGTTACGACCACCCGAGAGGCTTCTGGGGGCCGAAAAATTTCCCCGATTATGCGGTGAAATTCTGGGAAGAGGCCTTTGCCAGACTGGTCAAGACCAAGGCATTTCAGGAGGTTCTGAAATCCTCATCTGCGGCAGAGAACTTTATGCGATCAGCGGAAACCAAGGCATTTGTCACCGATTATCTGAGAGTGCTGAAAGTGGATGTTGATGAACTGGATGTCTACAAGAAAAAGTAGATAAGAAGTAGCTACTCAGGTTCGCGGTTCACGGTTTATGTTTTGGTTCAATCTGCAAGATTGAACCAGCCAAAGAGAGTTCGTCAACCGTGAACCGTGAACCCTTTAACGTTGAACCTGAGTAGTCACGACACAGCGCCCTTTTTCTTAACGCTTCAATACGAACATCCCCCGCTCAGGAGGAAGAAGAGATGAAAAAAGGAGACCGGGTTTTTTCCATCATCTGTCTGGGGCTCAGCCTCTGGCTCATTCTTGAATCACAGAAATTCAACTACTCATCGAAGTTCGGCCCGGGACCCGGTTTTCTGCCCTTCTGGTTGGGGATCATCCTGGCGTCGATTGCCCTCTATCTCCTCGTCAGCACCTTCCGGGGGGAAAGGCGGAAGGAAATGGATGAACCTCGCCTGCCGGGCTGGGGATCACTTTCGCGCATCGGATTGATCATGCTGATCATGGCCGGTTTTGCCCTTTTCGTGAACAGTCTTGGATTTATCCTTACCGTCTTTTTTTTCGTCTCGATGCTGCTTTTTGTTCTGGAGGGGGATGGTTTCGTGAAAAGCCTGTTTTACGGCGTGATGTTCAGCGCCGTTGTTTTCCTTATTTTTCGCTACTGGATGGAACTCGACCTTCCCAAAGGTCTGCTGGGAATTTGAAAGAGGAGAGGGATAAATGGATGCTTTTCAGAGCTTGATGCAGGGATTTTCGACCGTAATCACCCCCTACAACATGTGGATGGCGGTTCTGGGCTGTTTTTTCGGCACGCTGGTGGGTATTCTGCCCGGCCTGGGTCCCTCGGCCACGATTGCCATGCTCCTCCCCCTCACCTTCGGCATGAATGCCACCTCCGCCATGATCATGATGTGCGCAATCTACTACGGCGCCATGTATGGCGGATCAACAACATCGATCCTGGTCAATGTTCCCGGGGAAAGCGCTTCGGTGGTCACCACGTTCGATGGATACCAGATGGCGCGTCAGGGGCGCGGCGGAGTGGCCTTGGGAATTTCCGCGATCGGATCATTTGTCGCCGGCATTCTCGGGACCTTATTCCTGATCCTTGTCTGCGTTCCCCTGTCGGCATTCACCCTGAAGTTTGGCCCGGCGGAATATTTCAGTCTGATCGTGATGGGTATGCTCTGCATTGTTTTTGTCGGGGGAAAATCGATTTCCAAATCATTGATGAGCGGTGTACTCGGCATGGCGATCGGCACGATCGGCATCGACGTGGTGCAGGGAGCGCCGCGTTTCGTCTATGATATCCCCCAGCTCATGGACGGGGTTTCTTTCATCACCGTGGTCATGGGCCTGTTCGGGATCGGCGAGGTGCTTGTTTCCGCCGAAGAGCGCCTGAAAATAAAACCGGTCAACGTAAAGTTCAAAGAATTATGGCCGAACATCGCCGACATCCTGCAAGTAAAATGGGCGATTCTCCGGGGAACGGCGGTGGGATTTTTTATCGGCGCCCTCCCCGGCGCCGGGGCGACCATCGCCTCGTTTCTCGCCTACGGCCTGGAAAAAGGGGTGGCCAAGGATCCCTCGCGTTTCGGCAAAGGCGCCATTGAAGGAGTGGCCGGACCGGAGGCGGCAAACAATGCCGCCAGTTCCGGCGCCTTTGTCCCGCTCCTGGCCCTGGGGATTCCAGGCTCGGGCGCGACGGCGGTCATGCTGGGCGCCCTGATGCTTTACGGGTTAAAGCCGGGTCCCATGCTGTTCCATACCAACCCCGATTTTGTCTGGGCGGTGATTGCCAGCATGTTTATCGGGAACATCATCCTGATTTTCATGAACCTCCCCATGATTCCCTTTTTTGCCCTGGGCCTGCGCATCCCTTACCGTTATCTCTATCCGGGCATCCTCTTGGTCTGCATCATCGGCGCCTATTCCCTGAGCAGCAATGTATATGATGTCTGGGTGATGCTGATTTTCGGCGTCTTCGGGTATTTCATGAAGAAATATGACATCCCGGGAGGCCCCATGGTCGTGGCGCTGGTCCTGGGGCCCATGCTGGAATACAACCTCTATCGCGCCCTGGCGCTCTCCCGCGGCGACATTACCACCTTTTTCACCCGTCCGATTTCGGGAACGCTGCTGGCAATCGCCACCGTGATGATCGTCGTGGTCACCTTCAAGGCCGTCAGAATGAAAAGGGCACTGATCGAGGAGAAAGAAGAATAGGAAAAAT
>JAXMLI010000089.1:0-8253 GCA_034368785.1 Smithellaceae bacterium
ATCTCCCTGAAGTTCAATGCCCAGGGGGCCAAGGATTTCGAGCGGATTACCGGCGAGAACATCAGGAAACGCCTGGCCATCGTGCTCGACGGCAATGTCCACTCGGCACCGGTCATCGAGGACCGGATCGGGGGAGGCCGAGCCGTCATTACAGGTTCCTTCACCGATACGGAAGCAAGCGACCTCGCGATTGTTCTCCGGGCGGGATCACTTCCGGCGCCGGTAAACATCCTGGAGGAAAGGACCATCGGCCCCTCTCTGGGGAAGGATTCGATCGAAAAGGGGATCTGGGCCATCATTCTGGGCGGTCTTTTGGTGATCCTCTTCATGATCGTCTATTACAAACTATCCGGCCTGATCGCCAATGTGGCCCTGCTATTCAACGTAATCCTGATTTTCGGGGTTCTGGCCGCCTTCAAAGCCACCCTGACTCTTCCGGGCCTAGCGGGAATCGTCCTGGTAATCGGCATGGCCGTCGATGCCAACGTTCTTATCTTTGAGCGGATCAGGGAGGAAGTGCGACTGGGGAGACCGCCCCGTTCGGCGATTGAAACAGGGTACGGAAAGGCGTTTCTCACCATCCTGGATACCAATGTGACCACCCTGATCGCGGCCCTCTTTCTCTTCCAGTTCGGGACAGGGCCGGTTAAGGGCTTTGCGGTAACCCTGAGCGTCGGGATCATTGCCAGCATGTTCACCGCGGTCTTTTTGACCAGGATAATCTACGACTTTTTTGTGTGGAACAGGCAGGTCCGTTCCATCAGCATTTAAACTTACCCGTTAGAAAGATGCTACCGGCAGCGACTGCCGGTTTCAGGAGCCATAGATGGAATTGATCAGCTTGAACGCCAATTATAATTTTGTCGGCAGGATAAAAACCGCCATCACTATTTCGCTAATCCTCATCTGCCTCAGTTTCCTTTCGGTCCTGTTTCAGGGCGGACTGAACCTGGGGATAGACTTCGCGGGCGGAACCCTCGTGCAGATAAAATTCCCCGGTCCTACCCCCATAGACAAGATCAGGGCGTCCCTGAAACCGATCAACCTGGAGGGCAGCATCATCCAGACCATGGGGACCGATGAAGTGGTGGTGAGGGTCTCCGGCGCCGCCGATCTCAAGGATCTTTCCGCCCGGGTATCCGAGGCGCTCGGCGTCTTTTTCGGCAAGGACAATTTTGAGGTACGAAGGGTGGAATACGTGGGGCCAAAGGTGGGCAAGGATCTCCGAAACAAGGCGATCATGGCCATTTTGTTTTCCTGGATCGGCATGCTCATTTACATCACCTGGCGTTTTGAATTTCGCCACGCCCTCGGGGGAATTCTGGCCCTGATCCATGATGTCATCATTACCATCGGGGTTTTGTCGCTTTTAGGCCGGGAGTTCAATCTCGTTATTGTGGCGGCCATCCTCACGGTGATTGGCTATTCGATCAACGACACCATCGTCATCTTCGACCGGATCAGGGAGACGGCCCGGAAGGATACGTCCCAGCCGATAGCGTCCGTGATAAACAAGAGCATCAATCAGACCCTGAGCCGCACCATTCTCACCTCCCTGACGGTGCTCATCGTGGTGGTGGTGCTGGCCCTCTTTGGCGGCGCGGTGATCAGGGATTTCGCGATCACTTTGATTGTGGGCGTCATCGTAGGCACCTATTCATCCATATTCGTGGCCAGTCCGGTAATCCTTTTCCTGGACAAGCGTAGCGGCGGTCCTGGTGGCCGCCCCGGTCTTCTCCTGGACAAGAAAAAGGCCTAGCGGCGGCCCTGCTGACCGCCACGGTCCATCCGCGGGGTTCCGGTGATGCCGGGGGATGAGAAAAAATGGAAGCTGTCGGATCAAACATTTTTATCATCTCGTTGCTCCTGGGACTGCTGATAAACATCTTTGGCCTGCCCGGTCCGATAGTCATCCTGGTCTTTACCCTTTTATTCTCCGTCCTTACCGGTTTTTCGGCCATCGGGATCGGGCGCATCTTCGTCGTGATAATTCTGACGGTAATTGCGGAGGTGATTGATTACCGCCTTGGCATCAGAGGCGCCTTCACCTTCCGGCTTTCCGGGAGGTCCGTCGGGCTGGGAACCCTCTTTGGCGCGGCGGGAGCGCTGATCCTCACGCCCGTCATTTATGCCCCGGGGTTCATTATCGGCCTGTTTTTGGGGTCCTTTGGGGGGGTTTTTTTGAGCGAGCTTTTAGAGATGGGAAGGCTGAAACCTTCCATGAGAAACAACCGGGCCATCCTGCTTGGCGGACTTGCGGTATTATCCCGGGGTGGGGTTTCGCTTTTGATGATCGCTATTATTCTTACTTCAATTTACTCATAAAGGCCATATGACAAATATAAAATCAAAATTCAGAGAATATCTGGAGGCAATAGTCATTGCCGTTCTGATCGCCCTTTTCATCAGGAGCTTCATTGTTCAGGCCTTCAAGATCCCCTCGGGGTCCATGCTGCCCACCCTCCAGATTGGCGATCATATCCTGGTTTCCAAATTCTCCTATGGAATCAAGATCCCCTTTACCCGCAAGATCCTGATTCCGACAGGGAAGCCCCAAAGGGAAGATATTCTCGTCTTCGTTTATCCCGAAGATCCCTCCAAGGATTTCATCAAGCGGGTCATCGCCATCGCCGGTGATACTGTCCGGATCATTGATAAGAAGCTTTACATAAACGGCGAGCCATACGCCGATCCCCACGGTTCTTTTACGGACATGACGATCATACCGGGAGACGTACAACCAAGGGATAATTACGGTCCGACCAAGATACCTCCCGGGCATGTCTTCGTCATGGGTGATAACCGGGATCATAGCTATGACAGCAGGTTCTGGGGTTTTGTCCGGCTGGATGATACGGTGGGCAAGGCCTTCATCATCTACTGGTCCTGGAACCGGGATGATTTTGCCGTAAGATGGAACAGGCTGGGAAACATTCTCCGCTAGCCGAACGGTTCACGGTTCACGGTTATTTGCTCTGGCAACGGGCAGTAAGCAGGTCTGGTTAACGTTATGGTTCAATCTGCAAGATTGAACCAGCGGAAATGAAAGGAGCGCGGGCGTCTCGCCCGCAAACAACGGCGGGCGGGACGCCCGCGCTCCAGAAGAGAGGTATAAGAGATGGAACAGCGAACCCAGGTAATGGATGCCCCCGCGGTTGAACGTTGCATCAACAGGATTGCCTACGAGATTCTGGAGCGTAATCAGGGGACGGCCAATCTTGTGCTGATCGGCGTCAGGACCGGGGGAATTTTTCTCGCCGGTCGGATTCAACGGGCCATCATGAAAACGGAAAATATCCTCGTGCCCCTGGGTACCCTGGACATTACCCTCTACCGGGATGACCTCCAGACCGGAAAGGCCAAACCCCGCCTGGGAAAGACCGATATCCCCTTCTCCCTGGATGGTATCAAGGTAGTCCTGGTTGACGACGTACTCTTTACCGGCCGGACCATCCGGGCGGCCATGGATGCCCTGATAGACTTCGGCCGACCCAGGCTGATTCAACTTGCCGTCCTGATTGACCGCGGACATCGGGAGCTGCCCATCCGGGCGGATTTTGTCGGCATGGACCTTCCTTCGGCCCTCTGGGAGGCGGTGACGGTCTACTTCCAGGAACAGGATGGCAAGGATGAGGTGGTGATCCAGGATTCCGAGGAGAACAGGAAATTCAGGATTGAACGATAATCGCCCTTCCCGATGAGGTTTCGTTATGGCTCTTAAAAGAAAAGACATCCTGGACATGAAAGACCTGTCGGTGGAGGAGATCAATCTCATTTTGGACACGGCCGACTCCTTCATCGAGGTTTCCACGCGGGAGATCAAGAAGGTGCCCACCCTGCGGGGCAAAACGATCATCAATCTTTTTGTCGAGGCCTCCACCCGCACCAGAACCTCCTTCGAAATCGCCGGAAAACGCCTTAGCGCCGACACTATCAATATCTCCGGCTCTTCCAGCAGCATCATCAAGGGGGAAACCCTGATCGACACGGCGAGGAATCTGGAAGCGATGAATCCCGATGTGATCGTTCTTCGCCACAGCGCCGCCGGTACGCCTCATATGCTGGCCAGGCTGGTCAAGCCCTCCGTGATCAATGCCGGCGACGGCGCCCATGAGCATCCGACCCAGGCGCTCTTGGACCTCATGACCATCAAGAGTAAGAAGGGACGTATCGCCGGACTCAAGATCGCCATCGTGGGGGATATCGCCCACAGCAGGGTCGCCCGCTCCAATATCTACGGCATGACGCGGATGGGAGCGGAGGTGCATGTGGCCGGCCCGGCCACCATGCTACCCCGGGAACTCGCGAAAATGGGCGTGGCGGTTCATCAGCAACTCGCCCCGGCGATCAAGGACGCGGATATCATCATGATGCTCCGGATCCAACTGGAACGGCAGGAGAAAAACCTCTTCCCATCGCTACGGGAGTACGCCAGCTATTTTGGCTTGAACGCAAAGAACATCAAACTGGCCAGGGAAGATGTCCTGGTCATGCATCCCGGTCCCACCAACCGGGGCGTCGAAATATCCCCCGAAATCGCCGATGGACCCCGGTCGATCATTCTGGACCAGGTGACGAACGGGGTGGCCGTAAGGATGGCGCTGCTCTATCTTTTAACAGGAGGCCCGGATGAAACTCTTACTTAAAGGGGGGAGGGTCATCGATCCAACTCAGCAGATCGACGAAATCACGGATATCCTGATCGTCGATGGTCGGATCGCCGCCCTGGGAAGGGAGCTGGATAAACAGGCGGAAAGCGGCACTGCCGCCAGGGTCATCGACGCCACCTCAAAGATCGTGGTCCCCGGCCTGGTAGACATCCATGTCCACCTGCGGGAACCGGGCTTCGAGTATAAGGAAACCATCGCTTCGGGCAGCGAGGCGGCGGCGGCAGGCGGGTTTACCTCCATCGCCTGTATGCCCAACAGCAAGCCGATAAATGACAACCGCTCCGTGACCGAATATATCCTGCGCAAGGCCGCCCTATGCGGACTGGTCCGGGTTTACCCCATCGCCGCGGTCAGTAAGGGCAGCGACGGTTCTGTGCTGGCCGAGTATGGCGATCTCTGGGAGGCCGGCGCGGTTGCCTTCTCCGATGACGGCAAGGCCGTGACCAATAGCGCCCTGATGCTGGGCGCCATGGAGTACGCCGCCTCTTACGGGCTCCCGGTAATTTCCCATTGCGAAGATACCAACCTTTCGGCGGGAACGGTAATCAACGAGGGATTGGCCTCCGCCGAAACGGGACTCGGAGGAGGGCCGTCCATTGCCGAAGATATCATGGTGGCCAGGGATATTCTCATCGCCGAATATACCGGCCAGGCCGTGCATATTGCCCACGTCAGCACGGCCGGGTCGGTCAGGCTGATCCGGGAAGCCAAATCCCGGGGGGTAAGGGTTACCGCCGAAACAGCGCCCCATTACTTCACCCTCACCGATGACGCGGTCCGCGGTTTCGACAGCAATGCCCGGGTCAATCCTCCCCTGCGGAGTCCCGGTGATGTGACGGCCATCAAGGAAGGACTCCGCGACGGCACCATTGACGCGATCGCCACGGATCACGCCCCCCACGGAATCACCGACAAGGAGGTGGAGTTTGAAGCGGCGGCGAGCGGCATCTCCGGTCTCGAAACCTCCCTGGGATTATCCCTTCGCCTGGTGGACGACGGAACCCTCACCCTTTCCCAATTGATCGACTGCATGACCGGCAAGCCGTCCCGGATTCTCAATTTGCCCGGCGGCACCCTTAAGGTGGGGGCGGCGGCGGATTTGACCGTCATCGACCTGAACCTCCCCTGGACGGTTGATCCCGCAAACTTCCGGTCGAAAGGAAGAAACACACCCTTCCGCGGTTGGGACCTGAGAGGCAAGGCGATCATGACCATCCTCGGCGGCGAGATTAAATGGGCGGAGAATTCCTGAGGTTCCACACTCCAGACAGGTAACGTATGGAAGACAGCTACAGAGACTACCTCAAGCAATTGAAGACCTGGATCCTGGAGAATCGAGAGTTCGATATCATTGAACTCTTCACCAAAATCCATCCGTCAGATATCGCGGACCTGATCGATCTGCTCGAGGAAGACGAAAAGGTCCGTCTTTTTTCCCTTCTCGATGTGGAAACCGCCTCGGAAGTCATCCTGGAGATCAACGACCTCTCCCGGGAACAGATCCTCGAGGATATCTCCGACGAAAAGCTCACCGAGATCGTCGAGGAGATGGATTCCGATGATGCGGCGGACTTTATCGCCGACCTGCCGGATGAACAGGCCCAGACCGTCCTGGAAGGAATCGAGCCCGAGGATGTTGAGGATGTAAGGAAACTCCTCGGGTATGAAGAAGACACCGCGGGCGGGATCATGCAGTCCGAACTGGTGGCGGTAAGAGAAGATGCCCTGGTCCGTGACGCGATCCAGTCGGTTATCAGGCATGCCGAAGAAAACGACAATATCTACGATGTCTTCGTTGTAGACGAGGAAAACAGGCTCATCGGCGCTGTTCCCCTGCAAAAACTCATCACCTCCAAAAGGACCGGCCCTATCTCGGAGGCCATCGACCGGGACATCCCCTGCGTCACAGTGGACGTGGATCAGGAACAGGTGGCGCGGATGTTCAAGAAGTACGATCTGGTCTCTCTCCCCGTGGTGGACCACGAACGGAGACTGGTGGGCCGGATCACCGTCGATGACGTGGTGGACGTCATCGAGGAGGAGAGTTCGGAAGACTTTTATCGGATGTCCGGCGTCAGCGGGGACGACAGCGCCCTCAGCGGACCCTTTCAATCGGTACTGAAACGCCTCCCCTGGCTATACCTTAACCTCCTCACGGCCGCGATTGCCGCCTCGGTAATCGCCCATTTTGAAGACACGATCCAAATTGCCGTGATGATTGTTGTTTTCCTGCCCATGGTCGCCGGTCTCGGCGGCAACGCCGGCGGCCAGGTTCTGGCCCTGATGGTCCGGGGCATCGCCCTCGGTGAACTCACCTTTGACAATGCCCGCAAGATCTTAATGAAGGAGATACTGGTAGGGTTGATGAATGGTATCGCCGTGGGCGCCGTAATCGGCTTCATCGGCTATTTATGGAAGGGGATTCCCATGCTCGGAGTGGTGGTCTTCCTGGCCATGACGCTCAATGTCCTCGTGGGCACCTTCGCGGGCACCCTCATCCCCTTTACCCTGAAATGGCTGAAGCTGGACCCGGCGCTCGGCTCCAATATCTTCATCACCGGTCTCACCGATACATTCGGTTTCCTGTCGCTTCTTGGGCTGGCCACGATCTTCATCAAGCTGCTGGTCGTATGAATTCCCGGGAAAAATTTCAGGCCAGGGTTTTCGTTCTCAGGCTGCTCGATTACGGCGAATCGGATCTGATCGTGACCTTCTACTCCCGGGAATACGGCAAGATCAAGGGGATCGCCAAAGGGGCCAGGCGAAGCCGAAAAAGATTCGCCAATACCCTGGAACTCTTCTCCCTGAGCGAAATCATCTTCTCCCGCCGAGACCCGACCAGCCTCGCCCTTATCGAGGAAAGCAACATCATCGATCACCTCGGGAATATCAGAAATGTGTTGGAAAATACCCTCCTCGCCTCTTATATGGTGGAGCTTGTCGATTATTTCACCATCGAGGGAAAGGTAAATCCCGATATCTACGGACTCCTGGAAGGTTATCTGGGCCGACTCGACCGGGGATTTGAAGGCGGCAGGCTCATGCACTTCTTTGAACTGGATTTGCTGAAGATAGCGGGCTATGAACCCGTGCTGGACCATTGCCTCGACTGCCGGCGGTCCGTAAATCCTCAGGCGGTCTATCACTTTTCCCCCCGGGACGGCGGCATCAGATGCGACGCCTGCTCCCCATCTTCTCCGTCATCCTTCTCTGTGTCTTTGGGCACCATCAGGACGTTGCTGTATGGCAGGAACCTGGAAAAAGATAAACTCGCGCGGGTCGTCATTTCCGAACAGTCTTCACGGGAATGCCGGCTGATCTTTTCCCGCCTGATCGAGCATATCCTTGGACGGAAAATCAAGTCATATGCCGTATTGTGTGAGATAGCGGGAACAAACGGCGACAATGGACGCCGGTATTTATGACGATAGCGTAAAAAGCGCCCGCCGCCGCCTGCTGCAGCACTGTACCAGCAAGTAACTTGTTTTTGAATTCAGGAGGGCCCAGGCTCCGTCCTGGCGCAATAAGACGCTCCTGACGCGACGGCGCGCGGTCAGAATGACACCAAAAAAGGGCAGCGGTT
>JAXMLI010000090.1:0-5518 GCA_034368785.1 Smithellaceae bacterium
AACTTAACCATAAGTACTTGAAATTATGCAAGTACATTTTTTTGGAGGGACGCGCTCCGTCGCGTCCGCAGCAGATAGTGCAATATCCAAAGCCTTTCGGCCACGACGGAGCGTGGCCCTCCAAAATTCAAAGGCAAGTTACTTGCCGATGTGGGGCCGCTGGGCGGCGTGGGTCGCTTTTTACGAAGTCGTCACCTCTGAAATGTATTAAACCAGTATTCTACATGGGGGCTGATCCTGAGAATCCCTGCCTCCTGCAGCAGTTCGAGCCCCATCAGCAGGGCAAAAATAATCAGCAGGCATGTGGCTACGATAATCCTTGGCCGTCGGCCCTGCGCGTCTTTCCATAAGATCAAACTCGGTATCAGGCCAAAAAGCAAAATGACGCTCACCCCTCCGATTACATCCAGGGCCTGGAGAAACAGGCCGGGATAGAGGAACACCACAATCAGCGGGGGGATGAAGCTCAGAACAACGCTCACCAGCCATCGTCTCTTTTCGCTGCCGGCAGGAACCAGATCTTTGAAGAAACCCAATATTGCGGTGGATTGCAGCACATAGGACGCCACCAGGACGATCAGGGAAAAAATCAGCGCAACGCCTTTGATTGTTATTGAATTCATTGCGGCGGCAAGCGGGATAGTGGCCGGCAAGCCATCCTTGAATGCGGCCAGGATCGTATTGCTCCCCGGACCGCCAAGAGGTAACGCGCCGATTACCACAATTATCCAGAGAGAATTAACGAAGAGGGGGATGAGGGTGCCGATGAACAGCGCCTTTGTAATGGCCTTTGGTTCATTATTAAGACGACGGCATACGGCGGGGATGATGAGCTGGTAGGCCATCGCGCAGACGATAATCGGAAAGGCCGCGGGCAGATAACCCCAATCAACATAAGTGAGGTATTGCGGGTTCATAATTTTCAGCGTCTCATAAATAAGGACGCCGAAGAAGATCATCAGACCGGCCATGAGGAAGGAATTTATCTTACTCACGAGATCGACGCCGGTCAGGGCGATGGCGGTGGAAAGGATAAAAAATACCAGCACTCCCATGCCCTGGGAAAGCTTGCCCCCTGTCATTATCGAAAGAACATCGCCCCCGGCCGCCAGATGTGCCACCAGCAACCCATAGATGAGAATCAGGTATCCGACCACGGTCAGAACCTTTCCCGATCGACCGAGCCTCCGCTGAACAACAGTCGGCCAGTCCACAGCAGCACCGCCTGAGGCGATGATTTCCCTTGCGATGATGATACCCGTCCCGAGCATTATGCCCCATACGATAACGCTTGCGATGAGCGAAGGGAGCAATCCTGCCATGCCGGTCTTGATGGGAAGCCCCAGAATTCCGATCCCGATGGTTGTTCCCGTAATCATCAGGGCGGCGCTGAAAATGGCAAACATGTTTTGAGGGGAATTTTTCATATCATTCAAAGCGCTTATCAATGACCATCATGAGCTTCCCTGTCCTCTTATTAACAAATAATTCCCGCTCCTGTATCCAGTCAATTACGATCGGGTTGATCTTATTGTCTGAAACCAGTTCCTGATACATCGGTCGCGCGCGCGCGATCTCGCCGACAATATCCGTTGTGAGCCCGTGAAGTACATCTTTTGACGTTGGCGACGCCAGTCTCAGCACCAGGGTATCCTTTTTATCCTGATGATTGACGCACATCTGAAAATTTATGATCCGGGCCTTATCCTTAAACGTGTGGAGGATTTCACGGATGTCCTTTACATACATGGTCATTGGTCCAATCCGCGCGGACTCTTCCGAGCGTCCAAGGATCATGAATTTCCTGTTTCCGACTCCCTCGGCCTCGACCCATTCAGCATTATCACCAACAGGATATCTGATAATCGGCATCAATTGCCTGGTCAGATTGGTGACGATGAGCCTTCCCGGTCTATCGGCCTCCCGTATTGGGCAAAGGGTATCTTCATCAATAATTTCCAGGATGGTAGCGTCTTCAAATCCCCTGTGTTCATTCGGAGCGCATCCCTCGTCGGCATATCCCAATAATCCGGCGTCCACGCTCGCATAGCCAATAGAGGCAATTCTCACCCCGGGGATCAGCCGCGCAAGATACTCCCGCTGGTCCTGATACATCGTCTCGCCGCCAAAGAGGATCTTTCTGACCGGCAGTGATTTGTCCGTATCCCCTTCGAGATACTCGCCAATGGCCAGGATGCTCGTGGGCACTCCGGCAAGGACGTCTATCTGATATTCTCTGATGAGTTTGACAATCTCGCCGACAGGGGTTGATCCGACAATCGGGAACTGGAGAACCCCCGTGGGGCAGTTCAAAAGCGAACAGGTGATAAAAAGAAAGGAGGCGTAGAGATCGCCCGCATAAAAGATGTTCGCCACCCGCTCATTATCTTTCAACCCGCCCGCGAGCAATCCACGACCAAATAACTCCGTGAAGGTCTGCCATTCCTCTTTCGTAAATACCGAGAATTTCGGATCACCGGTCGTTCCGCCGCTTTTGAAAACCAGGCCGTCTTCGAGCGGGCCGGTGAGGAGATGATTATTGCAGAATGAATTCGCGCGCCAGAACTCCGCCTGATCGATAACCGGGAGATCTTCCAGCGCCCACCCCGCCGCGGGCAGATCAAGGTATTTTTCCCGGTAAAAAGGGGACTGTTGCCGGGCCTTCCGAACAACCTCATCGAGGGTGTAGATTTTCATGATTCCATTTCCTCTGTCAGGATGTGAATAACCTTCCCGCTGTGTTCACTCTTTATAAATAAATCATCCGGGATAGAACGAACCTCGAAACCGAAGCCCCCTTTATCTACCGAATAAACTCGAAACTCTTCATAATGCCCAAGGATATTATCCTTCGCCAGGGCGGGATCGAGGCCGCTATTATTGGATATAAGAAGGGTAAGGTTTTGGGTTCCTCTTATTACCAGCTGCACGGGGTCATGATAGTTGAGCGAACCATCGAGGATGTTCACGAACATGTTATAGTTGAAAAGCGGGGTTGACCCGACCCTGAACACATCTCCGTATCTGCCTGAAATCGCAAACCGCGGGGCCGTCCTCCCGCAGGAGCAGGGAGCTAAAACCCAATGCCCGGTATCGCCAATCTCATAGCGGACCAGGGGGAAGCCCTTCCTCTTGAGGGCGGTAAAGACCAGCCTTCCCGTCTCCTCGCCTTCAACGGGCCGGTCTTCTTCCAATTGAAGAATTTCCAGGACATGAAGCTTTGTGTGAAGGTGGTGGATGGAACCCGCGCAATGGGCGCATTGGAAACCCATCGGCCCCGCGTCGTTGCTCCCGTAGGCCGCCGAGCGGATTGTTTCAATCCCGAATCCGTTTCTCAGCGTGTTTTCCGCGGAAGGACTGAGGTGTTCCCCGCCATAGAAGATCTTCTTAATGCCGCCATAGCGGATAAACGATTCCCTGTTGGATTCCAGGAGCTTGATGATATATCCCGGCGGACCTACAAGGGTATTCACCCTTTGTTCAATGGCCACGTGCGCCACTTGGGCCAGATCTTCCTGCATGCCCATGGGAAATTGCGGTGCCTGCAGGTGTTCCAGAATGGAGAAGAAACTCAGGAAGCCTCCGTACAGATTGCCGGCGGCAAAGACGTTCATCACGCGGTCCCTGGCCGGGTCCAGCCCGGCCGCATAGAGACCCTCGGCGGCGACAGCCATCTGGGCATGGTAATCTTCATAAGAGAAGATAGAGAGTTTCGGCTTGCCTGATGAACCTCCACTTTTAAAGTAAAGCCCCGCGTATGCCTCGTCAAAGGGGGCGCCAAGGAAATCCTCCTTCGTCATTACCGGCCTTTTCTCTGCAACAGGCGGTACATAGCGCTTAGAAAATTCGTTTAGCCCCGCGATGTTTTGAAGTTTATCATCCGCGTGAAAAGAAACCCTGCGGCTGTAACGGACCAAGGGGTACTCGCCATCGTGAGGTTCCCCGGCATAACCGCCGCCGCCCATCTTTCCCGGGGGCACAATCCTGAGAATCCCTGCCGCGGTGAGCAAATGAACAAGGGGCGCGACGCTTTCCCTGCCGCACGACAGCCCTGCCGTCTGCAGGTAAGACCTCATCGGCCTTAGCGTTTTTATTATGTCCCTTCTTAAGAGCGGCTTAATCCACACCGTCCGGTAGAGCGGGGATGGCCGAAGCGAGGATTCAAGTTCAACGAGAATCTGCCATGACAAGTCCGCCGCCCGAATGACCTCCGCCTGACCGACACAAGATTCGAGACGGCACAGCTCAACGGCCGTGGTAATATCCGCCTGCTCAGGCATGGCCGGCAGGACGCGGGGTATCTGACGAGAGACACTTTCCAAAATGTCGGCGAATCTGTGAGCGAATGCCCTCAGTTCCTGCCAGTCGTCGGTCTCCACATAGACGCATTGAGGACTTGAGCAGGCCTGCTGCTCTATCCGGCAACAGTCACGCGCGACAGGTTCAAGAATATCCTGATTGTAGAGGGATTCTCCGGCCACATACACAAAGGATATTTTATGCCCCCATTCGATGATCCTGGTGTGGAGGGGCGCGAGGCCGCGGACCGCCGATATCGTCTCGTCGCCGCCCCAGGCCGAGATGCCGTCCGCCTGGTTAAAAAGCCTTTTCAGCAGATCTTGACGGGAGGAGGGAATCCGCGCCGCGTAGAGATGATTTCGCAACATCCCCGTGGAATCCATATCTCCCAGGAGCTTGAGTATCCGCCCCGAGAAATCCGCGTGGGGATCGCCCGTTTTCAGGAAATTCACGTTTCCCGTCAGCAGGCCCTCTATTACGCTTAATACGCCAACCGTCGGGACATTGGCCGGGGCCACGTGAACCAGAAGGCCGATGGGCGCCCAACCCTCAAAAATATCGTCTCTAAATGAAATCCGGTTGATCCCGAATGGATCGTCGGTTTTAAGTTCAGACTCTATCTTCCGGGCAAGATTTTCCCGGGAAATGAAATCGGCGAACCCGGCCATCAATGCCTCGGCATCCGCGATTGGAGTGCCTGTTTTTGTTAGTTCTTCCGACAGCGAATAAAAAAGCTCGCCTTGCTGTTTCAGTTTACCACTCAAGGCATCGAGCGTTCCTAACGCGATTTCAAGATCGAATCCCTGGGCCAGGCACACGGAAGTTTCTGATTCCAGGGAGCCCAGACGGTTTTCGAGTTCGCCGTCACTGATAAATTCTCCCCGCCATAGATGCCGTTTATTCACACTGTCCTCCTTGACGCCGCGGTAAAAAGTCCGGATGCTGCGTTGCGCTGCATCCCTCCCCCGCCTCCGCGGGGGCAGGCTTGCGGCGTATTCCGGGGACACGTTCCGACCCCTTCGGGCTTCCGGAACAAGCCCCCTCCCCCGACGCCTCATTCCTCGTGATTTGCGCGCCTGGCCTGCGAACTTTTTACCGCGCCGTCCAAATTTACTCCCCTTTTAGACTTCTTACCGCGTCATCCTCCTTGACGCCCTCGTAAAAAGCGACCCACGCCGCCCGGCGGCCCCACATCGACGAGTAACTTGCCTTTGAATTT
>JAXMLI010000091.1:0-8932 GCA_034368785.1 Smithellaceae bacterium
GTCTCCCGGCGAATAAGATTGAGCTTTGGGCCAGGATCGAATCCGACCGGATGACGAACCCGGTCTTTCGGGATTTCTACCAGGAACGGGCAGTGGTGATGGAAGAAAGGAAGCAGCGGATTGACTCCGACCCGGACGGCAAACTCTACGAGCAGTTTATGGCGGCCGCCTTCACCTCCCATCCCTACCGCAATCCCATTCTGGGCTGGACCACGGACATGACGTTCTTTTCACCTTCCCATACGTATGATTTTTTCCGCAGGTTCTACGCGCCTAATAACACCATCATCACCCTGGTGGGAGACTTCGAACCGGCAGCAACGCTTAAACTGATCAGAAAATATTTCGAATGGATTCCCCGGCAGCAGATCAAAATGCCCTTGATAACGATGGAGCCCCGGCAAAAAGGTGAGAAGAGGATCGAGGTTTTGTTTGACGCCAACCCGAAGATTATCATCGGTTTCCATAAACCCACCCTCCCCTCTTTCGATGATTATGTTTTCGATATGATCGAATATATTCTCTCCGGCGGACGTACCTCCCGATTTTATAAGAATCTTGTGGAAGATAAAGCCCTGGCGGAAAATGTGAGCGCGTCAAGCAGCATACCGGGATCACGCTACCCCAATCTCTTTACCATTTTCGCCTCTCCCCGAACTCCCGCCACCCCCTCCGAACTGGAGAAAGAGATCTACGCGGAGCTTGATAGGCTCAAAGAAGAACCTGTCCCCGGCGATGAGCTGGAGAAGATTAAAAACATCATGAAGGCAGAGTTCATCCGGGGGCTCAATTCCAACTCCGCCCTCGCGAGCAAGCTTTCCTATTTCGAGGCCATAGCAGGAGATTATCGCTATATTATCAATCATATAAAACAGATAGATAAAATTACGCCCCAGGACATTATGGAGACGGCTAAAAAATACCTTATCCCGGAAAATCGTACGGTCGCAACCATGAAGAGGACAAAGTAGCATCATGCCGCACGCAATGAGACAATATATAATCCTTTCTGTTTCTCTTGTTCTCTATTTTCTAAGCCCATTCTCTGTTGCCGCCGCCGGGCCCCTCAACCAGAACCCCGACAGAATTAAGCACCCTCCCCTCTCCTTCGATCCTCCCAAGCCGGAAAGAATCTCCTGGAAAAACGGCATGTCGATTTATCTGCTGACGGAGCGGGAACTTCCGCTGGTGAATCTTTCCGCAGTGGTAAGGTCCGGTTCAATATATGACCCCCAAGGCAAGGAAGGGCTCGCGGAACTGACGGGCGCGGTGATGAGATCAGGCGGCAGCCGCAGGATGACGAGCAGCGAAATAAACAAGGCCCTCGACTTTACCGGCGCCTCCCTCGAGGTGGCCGTCGGAAAGGATTCCACCACGTTATCCCTTTCAGTTTTGAAGAAGGATATTGATGCCGCCTTGAAAATCTTTTCCGGCATTATCAAGGAACCCGCGTTTGAGGAGAAACAGCTCGATCTCGCGAAGAGGCTGAGGATCGCCGGTCTGAAAAGAACCCTTGACGACCCTGATCGACTTGCTTTCAGGGAATTCAACCGACTTATCTATCGTGACAACCCCAGGGGTCGCCTGGCCGGAATCAATTCCATTGAGGGAATTGTCCGGGAAGACCTTGTCTCGCTTCACCGGGAGTATTTTCAACCGGCAAACACGATCATAGCCATAAGCGGCGACATCGGCAAAGACGAGGCCATAAAAAAACTGGAGGACAACCTTGGCGACTGGTCCTCTTCCACCTCGGAGCCACCACGGAAAATTCCCGTTCCCGCTCCCCGGCAGCCAGGCGCAATATATTTTATCGAAAAAGACACCCCTCAGTCGATCATCATCATCGGCTGGATAGCACCCAAAAAAACCGGTGTTGGCTATTATCCCTTTATCCTGGCAGATTTTTTGCTGGGTTCAGGCGGTTTCCGTTCACGAATATTTTCCGAGATTAGAAGCGCTCATGGCCTGGCTTACAGCACCGGCAGCGTCTATCGGGCCAGGAGCGACTATGGTATTTTTTTCGCGTATAGCATGACTAAGGCAGAATCCACCACGAAGGCCCTTTCTCTCCTGAAGACCATAATTGACGATTTCAAGAAAAACCCCCTCACGCCTAAGGAGTTGACCTGGGCGCAGACCTCGATCAACAACGGATTTATCTTTTCTTTTCTCTCGGCGGACCAGATCGCGCGGAATCATCTGATGCTTGAATACGACGGGCTTCCCGATGATTTTTACCTTGCCTATCAGAGCAGGGTTCAGAAGGTTACCCCTGGCGAAGTTCAGGCCATTGCCAGGGATTATCTTTTCTGGGAAGAGGCGGTGATCCTGGTGGTGGGAAGGGAAAAGGACTTTGAAGGCCAATTAGGCGATTTTGGCCAGGTTAAGAGAATCACGGCGACAGTTGAATGACGACTTTGTGAAAAGTCCCGGACGCCTCATTAGTGGTTACAGTAGTTTTGACTTTTTACCGCTTCATCATATACCTGAAAATTCTGGAAGGAGAATTGAGGCATAATGTTTAGCGCAAACAATTTTGAAAGGATCTGCCGCCGGATAGACGCCTATCGGGAGGACATGATCAAATTGCAGTCTGAGCTCACGGCAATTCCCGCGATCTCACCGGCGAGCGGCGGCGAGGGAGAGATAGACAAGGCCCTTTTTCTGGAGCAGGCGATTCGCGCGATGGGGTTTATGGATATTGCAAGGATCGACGCGCCCGATACGGCGGCCAAATCCGCCATCCGACCAAATATCTTCGCGTCGCTGAAGGGACAGAAACAGACTCCGGCCACCTGGGTCCTGACGCACCTCGATATCGTACCCCCGGGCGAGGCCTCCCTCTGGGAGGGGGATCCTTACAAAGCCTATGTCCGGGATGGCCGTATCTATGGGCGGGGGGTGGTGGACAATCAGCAGGACCTGGTGGCTTCCCTCTTCGCCGCCCGTGCGTTTCTTGATGAGGGTATCAAGCCGGAACGAACGATCGGTCTGGCCTTTGTGTCAGACGAAGAAATGGGCAGTAAAAATGGTCTCGCCTATCTGCTGGACAATCCCCCCCACCCTTTCGGAAAGGAAGACCTTATTGTTGTTCCCGATGCCGGCAATGAAGATGGCACCATGATCGAGATTTCCGAAAAGAGTTCGCTCTGGCTCAGGTTTAAAACCATCGGGAAGCAATGTCACGGCAGTCGCCCGGCGCAGGGTAATAACGCCTTTCTGGCCGCCTCTCATCTTGTGGTAAGATTAAATGACCTTCATAAGATATATAGCGTCGAGGATGAATTATTCGACCCGCCCGCCAGCACCTTTCAACCAACCAAAAAGGAGGCGAATGTCCCCAACATAAACACCATTCCCGGGGAAGATGTTTTTTATATCGATTGCCGGACACTTCCCGAATATCCATTGCCGCAGATCAGGGAAACAATCAGGTCTATGGCCGATGAAATTGAAAGTGCCTTTGGGGTCGTCGTGGAGATTGAGGCGGTGACCCAGGCCCAAGCCGCGCCGCCCACCTCTTTCGATGCGCCGGTAGTCAGGGCCCTTCAGGAAGCGATCAGGGCGATCTACGGTCGCGAGGCCGCCCCGCTGGGAATCGGGGGGGGCACCGTAGCCGCGTTCTTCCGTCGCAAGGGCTATCCGGCTGCCGTCTGGTCCCGCAATACCTGCACGGCCCATCAGCCGAACGAAAACTGCCTCATTGAGGATATGGTCGGAAACGCGAAGGTGTTTGCCCATGTTTTTTTACAGGACTGGCAACGGTCCTGAAGCAGCGAGGGGGAAGCTATGAATAAAAGTCATGATCGCGTCATGTGTATTCTCAAATATTCCGCCTTAATTTCCCTGATATTCCTGGTTGCCTGCGCGGAGCTTCGAATCCATACCCTCCCGGTCCCGCCGGCGACAGCCAAACTCCGGGTCTACGTCTTGCCGGTTACCGAAACCGGGAGATGGAAAACACCTGCCGACGTATTCGAGAAGTATACGATCAAGTTGCAAGTTGACAGGGCAGATATTGAATGAAACGGGCATCTATGAGGTAATCGATATTGGGGATTCCAAATCCGTCTTTGCGGGAAACCGCCCTGCTTCGATGTGGGAATGGGCGAAAAAGGATGGGAATTTGGCCAGAAGGGTGGGCCGGGCCGTTCATGCCGATTATGTCATTGTCATCGAACGAAGCAGGCAAAGGGGCGATATCTTTTGGGAGACCATGCTCCTTAACGTGGAAACGGGGAAAATGTACGGGTCCCTTTCCCGGATTTCCACGAGGCAAGATTTGAATGTGGACAATTATAAGAAAGTGTTCACTTTAAACTACCGGGAAATATTCCGGGAGGCCAAAGACGATATGTTGGCTACGGCGCTTAAGAAAAGTTACGGGGCTCCGCTGACCATCCCTGCGCTACCTTCTCCCGGACCAGCTAAAGAGGTAAAAGAAGCCACGGCGCTCCCTCCTTCCCCTCTGGCTGAGAAAGAGAAACGTCCGGCGCCGGGGAAAGTTCCTCCAGACCTCGCCCCCTCTCCTGCTGCCCTGGCCAAGACCACGCCCCCGGAAAGGCCTTCACCCGCAAGCCCGCAGCCAATACAGGAACCCCCGAAAGATCCGGCAGGGGCCAAGGTTTTGGACTTGGAAAAAATTCTTGCCGCCGAAGCCAAACCGGACAGCCGAAGACGCTTGGCGGTTTTCGACCTGGAAAGCTCGGAGTCTTTAAAGGTCGTTGCCCTGATTCTTTCGGAGGCGTTGCGCGAGGAATTGCACCGGCTGGGGCAGTTCTCCTTGGTCAACCGGGAAAATCTGGTCCAGGTTCTCAAAGAAATTGAGATGCAGCTGACCGGGCTGGTGGAGGAAAAGCAGGCAATCCAACTGGGCAAAGGATTGGCGGCCAACCAGATCGTTACGGGCCGATTCGGGGCATTGGGGAAGACCGCCATCCTTCAGGCCAAACTTATCGACGTGGAAACCCAGGGCACCCTGGCCCTGGGGTCCCTGAAAAGCGCCCAGGGACAGGAAGACGAACTTCTCTCCCAGTTGCCCGAGCTGGCGCGCAAACTGGCAGGGCTTCCGTAAAAGATAGACGGGCCGCTGGGGGAAATAGGCTTATCTGATTTTATTTGGGTCACGACATCCTACTAAAGCTGAAGGATCAACTCCGGGCAGTGACGAATCTCGCTTATCGAATCGTTGATCAGCCGGTCGCGGCATATCCCGATTTTTATCCCGGAGGCAGGTCAATTACCTCCGTCAAAGGGAACTTTCCTCTCGTGTGGCCAAGGACTGACAAGCATAATCCCCGCCATAAATTACGCAACGCGGCCATATATGGCGTACATTTTCCTTGATACAGAATCGACTTTTCCATATAGTCGACCAATAAAAAAGAGGCGTTCTTATCAAACATCTTTCAATTTCTTGTTCATGAATCCGCTCACTCACCTTTTAGTTGGCTGGACCCTCGCCAATGCGGACAGCACCCTCAATCGCTGGGAACGGACTGCCATTACCCTGGCCGGAGTTGTCCCTGACCTTGATGGTCTCGGATTGGTCGCGGAAGTTTTGACACGCGGTTCCAAGCATGAACTGCTCTGGTGGTCCACCTATCACCACGCCGCCTTGCACAATCTGACCTTTGCCCTGCTCGTTGCCGTTTTGGGGTTTGCCGTTTGCGGCCGGCGCTGGCGTTTGGCCCTGCTGGCCTTTGTCAGTTTTCACCTCCATCTCCTTGGCGATCTGATTGGTTCCCGGGGGCCGGACAAGGACCATTGGCCCATGTCCTACCTGACACCATTTTCCGAGGCCTGGCAGCTTGCCTGGGCTGGACAGTGGGAGTTGAATGCCTGGCCTAATTTTCTGCTGACCGGTCTGTTACTGGCCCTTTGCTTCTATCTGGCCTGGAAACGCGGACACTCTCCTCTCGAAATGATCTCTGCACGGGCAGATCAAGCCTTGGTGCAAACGCTGCGGCACCGGTTTTCCGGCCAGGGAAGCCAGTCTGGATGTCTCTAGCGGACGTTAGCATCCAATGGCATGAGGGGCCAGGCGTTACAAAAAAAACCGGCAGGGCAGTTCTCTTCTTGAGGATCGTTCCTTTTTGCTTTCTGGCTGGAGGCCAGGGGATTTTTGGACGTGAAAAAGACTAACCGTACCGTGCTTGCCGCGGAGTTAATAATATTTGATACGCTGGGAGAAAAATAAATGAAAAGCAGACCGTTAAATGTTTTGGTTCTTTATTTTTGGTTGGTTTTTATGTTCTTGCCGGTCCCAAGTCTTGCGGATCTTCTTCCGCCTCCCGATTTCCCTCTTTTAGAAGCAGTCAAAAAGGGCGATATCCAAAAGGTAAAGTCCATTCTTAAAGAAACCCCGTCAACCTTCAGCAAAAATGAAGTCAACAAAAAAGGCCGAACCGGCGACAGGCCTTTGTCGGTGGCCGCCCGGGGCGGCAATCTGGCAATAGTCAAGTTGCTGATCGAGCATGGCGCAACAGTGGATGCCGGCAAAGAAGCGGGCGATAGAACACCATTAATAGAAGCCTCAGGCCAGGGACACGTTGAAATTGTCCAATACCTGATTGCGAAAGGCGCTGATGTGAACGCAAAAGGCAAAGGGCTCACGCCCTTGCTTATCGCCTGCGCCTGGGGGCCGATCCCATTTGGCCCTTCCGGAGATAAAGCAAAGACAATCCACATCCTTTTGGATCACGGGGCTGATGTCAATGTTCAGGATGAATCATGGCTGAAAACAGGCCGGTCGCCGCTGATGTACGCAGTGCTGCAAGGTGACGCAGCATTGGTTCAGATTATTCTGGCTAAGGGCGCCAGGCTGGACTTGAAAAACAAGGAGGGCGATACAGCACTGTCGCTGGCGAAAAAGGATGGGCTGGAATACATTGCGCAATTGCTGGAAAAATCGGCAGGCGGCGGATCAGTGCACCAACCGGATCTTTCACTTCATCCGCTATTTAAAGCGGCAAAGGAAGGCCGTCTGGATAACGTCAAAGCTCTGATAGCCGCGAGCGCGGATGTGAATCTCCGGACAGCAAGGGGCAGTACGCCCTTGATGTATGCGACCGACGGCAACGCGCTCGCGATTGTCCGATATTTGCTGACGCACGGCGCTGACGTCAATGCCAAAAACGGCACTAACGACACGGCATTAATCCACGCTTCCGCGAAGGGCCATGTGGCCATTGTCCACGAGCTACTGATAAAAAAGGCCGACGTGAACGTTAAGAACATCAGCAAAGGCGACGCCCTGATCTACGCGGTGGTGAATAAAAAGACGGAAGTCGTAGACGCCTTGTTGAAGCATGGCGCGAGGACTGACGAAAAATACGGTGATGGCAAAACAGCCCTGATGATGGCGGTTGACGCCGGCAGTTCCGAGATTGTCGAATTACTCCTTTCCCATAAGGCGGACGTAAATGTCGTGGATAAAGATGAAATGACGGCCTTGATCATCGCCTGCGAAAAAGGTAATGCCGACATAGTCGAAGCCCTTTTGAAAGCCGGGGCGGATGTCCATAAAAAATCGAAATACGGGGATACGGCGCTTGGCAAAGCCATCGGGGCACATCATCTCCTGATCGTTCGAACACTTCTGAAAAACACGGGTGATTTTGACAGGCGGGAGTCTCTGTTCTCCGCCGTGATCGCGGGCAATCTGGAGGTTGTCAAACTTCTTCTGACCAAGGATGCGGATGTGAATATACCCGGCTTCGCCTCGGGAACCGCTCTGATGCTTGCCGCAGATGGGGATATCGCCACCGTGAAATACCTCGTCGAAAGAGGCGCGGATGTAAATAAAAAGGATGATGAAGGCAAAACCGCGCTGATGAAGGCGGTGGCGTCTTTTAACAAGTCGAATATTGTTTCCCTGAAGTATCTGATCGATCACGGCGCCGATGTCAATGCGATTAACAACAAGGGTGAGACGGCGCTGATTCTGGCGGCCCAAAGGGGCAATGAGGAAATGGTCAGAGTATTGCTCGAAAAGGGAAGTGTGGTATACCCAAAAGATAAAAAGGGAAAATCGGCGTGGACCTATGCGGTTGAGGGCGCAAACAGTAGCGTGGCGAATATCCTGGAAAAGGCCGGCGCTGCGCGGGATTATAAAGATATGGAATGGATGGGGAATGGGTCGAAGCAAAAGGCCGCGTTCATCAAGGTTGTGGAGACCCGGGATGAATGGGCTCAGCTCTGGTTGCGCGCCTTTGAAAAGCCGGCGCCGGAGATGGATTTTGACAAATATATTGTGGCGTGCGTCTTCCTCGGCCATGCCGCCAACTGGCTTTATTCCATCGGGTTTGGTGAACCCGTTATTCGCGATGATCAGCTGGTGATTTCCTATGGGCTTTATGAGGTGATGTTGCGCCTGAGCGGGCCTTTTAAAGCGGATGGACAGTATCACATGAAGGTACTTGAAAGAAAGAAAGACGTCAAAATCATTCTGGAAGAGACTGGTCCAATGTCCGGAATAGGAAGATAACTTTATGCCGGAGGTTGCCTATACAACTTTTGGAAGAAATGCCCTTGTTGCCGGACTGATCAGCCAGGTCGCGGCCATCCTTGTCGCGATGATGACCGCCTCCGGCGCAGGGCTATTTTTCACCATCGTATTTCCTCTCTCCTGCCTTGCCCTCGTTGCCGGTGGATTTGCGGAATTGAAAAACAGAGAAAAAGATCCTCTGAGCAACTGGCGATTCTATGTAATCGCGGCAGCAGCCTTTTTTCCTTTGATTGGACCTTTAATTGTATCGGGGCTGCTTTACAGTCCCCAGGCAGGCGATCAGAAAGCGCGAGTCGGCGTATCTGGTCTGTTTCTCGCGATGTTGAGACTCAAGGCGAACGGGCTGATTCTTTTTCTGTTGATTATCGTTCTTTTTCTTTTATTTGCCCTTATCCACAGCCGGCATGACCCTTACTTTAA
>JAXMLI010000092.1:0-6044 GCA_034368785.1 Smithellaceae bacterium
AATCCGCAATCCGAAATCCGAAATCAGCAATCGCTTCACCGATCCAGGATCTCCCGGACTTTCTTAAGCAGCTCCCTGGGGGATACGGGTTTCATCATGAGGTCAACATCCTCCTCCGCGATACCCTTCTTACGGAGGATATTCGCCGTATAGCCGCTCAGAAATATCGTTCTGATGCCGGGGCGAATCTGTCTGATGGCATCATAGGCCTCCTTGCCGTTCAGCCTCGGCATTACCACATCAAGCAGGAGGAGCTGAACCGCAGCCTGATGTTCCTGGAATTTCTCCAGCGCCTCCTGCCCATCCCGGGCTTCGATGACCTGATAGCCGAACTCGCTTAGCACCGTTCGGGCGAGCTCCCGCAAACTCTGATCATCCTCGGCGATGAGGATCGTTTCCCTTCCCCCTTCCGGCAGCCTCATGTTCCGGTCCGTTGCCGCTGCCGGCAACCCTTTCGTCCCCTCCGCCAGCGGAAGATATATCCGGAAGGCCGTTCCTCCACCCGGTTCGCTGTCGCAGGTGATAAACCCGTTATGTTGCTTGACGATGCCGTAAACAATGGAGAGCCCGAGCCCAGTTCCCCTGCCCACCCCCTTGGTGGTATAGAAAGGCTCGAATATCTTGGCCCGGGTATCCTCATCCATGCCAACCCCGTTGTCGCTCATACTCAGCAGGGCATACCTCCCCGGTTTCCCGGGCCCCTGTCCATCAAGGCCGGCCCCGTCATACTCGGCGAGCCCTGTTTCGACGGTCAATCTGCCGCCCCCGGGCAAGGCGTCCCTCGCGTTCGCGGCCAGGTTGATCAGGACCTGTCCAATCTGGCCCGAATCGACCAGGACCGTCATTTCCACATCGGAGAGCAGGGCCTGGATTTCTATGTCCGCCCCCAGCAGCCGGACGAGAAGCTTCTCCGTTTCCCGGTATATGCGATTCAAGGTGGTCGGCGCGAGCTGCAATTGCTGCTTCCTGCTGAAGGCCAGGAGGCTCCTGGTCAATGTTGCCGCCCGGTTGGTCGCCTTCAGTATCTCCTCCACATCTCCCTTGAGCGGGCTGTCCCCGAGCTTTATTTGCAGGAGGTGGCCATAGCCCATGATGGCGGTCAGAATGTTGTTGAAATCGTGGGCAATGCCGCCCGTGAGCTGTCCCACCGCTTCCATCTTCTGGGACTGGCGCAATTGCTCCTCGAGGTGGCGATGCTCGGTGATGTCCCTGGAAACTTGAATTACACTTACGACCGCGCCCTTGTCATTCAAAATAGGAAAGGTCCTCAGGTCCCGGGTCCCCCTGGCGGGGGTTGTCTTGACTTGATGATGTTCCGCTCCCGTTTGAAAACTCCGGATTGTCGGGCAGATATCACAGGGGGCGTCCTGGTTGTACCACAGGACGTGACATAATTTGCCCGGCAGCTCTGATGGATCCAGCGCCAGGTCCCGGGCGGCTGCTTTATTGGCCCAGATGATTTTAAGGTCCTGGTCATGCAGCAGAATGATATCGGGAATGGCGTCCAGGAGGGTATTGAACTCCTGGGAGATCCGGCGGTATTTTTCTTCGCTCTTCCGCAGGAGAACATCCCTCTCCTTGCGCTCTGTGATATCCCGCATCACATGAACACAGGAGGCAACCGTCCCGTCTTCCGCGAACATGGGGGTGGTAAAGACCTCATAATATTTTCCCGTCTCGCGCATGAACGTCTCAATCTGCACAGGGCGGCGGCCTGTGACGGTCTGCTGGTGCGGGCACTCCGGGGGTGGGGCGCCCGTCTTGTGCATGACTTCGTAACATTTCCTGCCGATCATATCCCGCGGGTGAAGGCCGTAGAAGTCCGCCAGCGGCCGATTAACCTTCAGAATCCGGTATTCCCGGTCATGAACGGAAATGAAGTCCGTAAGGGTATCCAGGGTGCCGCGCCAAAGCTGGGAGGATTGGGCAATCTTGTTTTGCTGCCGGACAATCCGCTCGCCCATCTTGACAAATTCCGCCGCGATATCTCCGATCTCATCATTCCTGGCGGTATTTACCGGCAGGGGAACCAACTCGTCCCCGCCTAAATCCCTCATGGCCAGGGAGAGTTTTTTCAGGGGGAAAAGGTAGCGCCTGGCGAACCAGGCGC
Organism: Smithellaceae bacterium; assembly: GCA_034368785.1. GTDB lineage: Bacteria > Desulfobacterota > Syntrophia > Syntrophales > CAMTWB01 > CAMTWB01. Next base: position 2,111 of record JAXMLI010000092.1, read on the forward strand.
CCCCGGTCAAGAGAAGGGCGAGAAATACCATCAATTTCCACAATGATTCATCGAGGAAACCGGCGATTAAGGCCGTTTCGGGGATCATCACGACCAGGGATAACGCCTGAGCGGGGGAGAAATGGAATTTCTCGGCGATATAAAGAAACTTTTCCCCCTCATGGGAAAAAATGGCGGGGGCTTTATCCTGATCATTGGTCTTAATCGCCCCTATCAAGGCAGGATATCCTGCGTCACTTATGCTGGGGAGCGACAGCCTCCCCGGGGAGAGGAATTTTTTTAGAAAAGCGCGATCGGACGAGGCAATGACCAATCCCTCGGGGGTGACCAGATAGGCGGCCAGCCCCGGGTTGTCTCGGGCCAGGGCGACCAGGGATTCCGAGATGTCCCGGAGCATGATATCCACGCCGATAACCCCCGCCCGCTTTGCCCCCCCGTTGATCCTGAGTGATGCAGTTATTCCCGCGTCGCCTGTCGTCCGGAACAGGTACGGCGCGCTCCAGGCGATACCCTGCTCCCGGATGGCGTTTCGATACCAGGGCCTTTTTCTCGGGTCGTAATCATCCTTTCGCCTCTCCTGTGCCAGAATCTTTCCGTTTACATTGAGCGTAAGCCAGATAACCTGATCCTTCTCGGCGGCCCTTTTCAGCCGGTTTTTCCATTCGTCGCCGGTGCGGAGAATGAGATATCCGTTGCCCAGGGAATCGCCGTAGTTGATCGAGGTGATAAAGGGATATACCTTCATGCGGGGCATGAAGAGGGCATTGATATGCCCCGGTTCGGTGAAGCTGATCGGGGACGCTGCCTGGCCGGCCCTGGTGGTCACCAGGAGGGACTGGGCGGCCGTGCTGATCGTGGACAGTTCTTTTTTTACATTTTTCGCCACCTGCAGGAAAAATCTCTGCGCCGCCCTCCTTTCCATGGAAAGGCGCCAGAAGTAGTCTCCCGCGAGGATAATCCCGAAGAGCAGGGTCATAACCACGAGGAAGGATTCAATTATCCCTATTCTCAGACCGGTTTTTTTCATCAGGCCGTTACCCCTCCATCCTGTCCTGAGCCCCCTTGTCCGGTTCAGCAGGAGGCCGCATCCCCGTTCTTCGGTCCAGCACCTCTCTTACCGTACAGGCCAGATCCTTCATTACCAGGGGTTTAAAGACAAGCTTATCAATGCCCTGCGCCTTCGATCGTTCCTCTGTGAAATGTTCGCTGTAACCCGTGCAGATAACCACCGGGATGTCCGGCCGGACCGCCCTCAAATCCGCGGCCAATCTGTCGCCGCTCATTTTCGGCATGGTCAGATCCGTGACCACCAGGTCAAATCCCTCCGGTTTTAAGCGGAATAACTCCAGGGCCTCCAGGCTGCCCGTACTGCCGGTTATCTCATATCCCAGGTGGGCGAGGATCTGCCGCGCGACCTCCACAATGGCCTCCTCATCATCGACAAAAAGGATCCGCTCACCCCTGCCCCGGGGAATGGGTTCAAGGTCAAGGAACGGGGCGGCCTTTTCTTCGGGGATCCGGCCTGCCAGAGGGAAATAGACATCAAAGGTTGTGCCTCGACTGGGATCGCTCGCGACGGTGATGGCCCCTTCGTGGTTCTTCACGATACTGCGGACTATCGACAGTCCCAGCCCTGATCCCTTGCCGACCTCTCTGGTGGTGAAATAAGGGTCGAATATCCTCTCCATGACTTCCGTGGTCATGCCATGTCCGACATCGCTGACCATCAATTTTATGTAAGGCCCCGGCTGAATCTCTTTGTTAACAGAGAGCATACTCCCGTTAATGTCGGCTCGTGTTAAGGACACCTCCAGGACCCCGCCATGATCGCTCATGGCCTGGGCCGAGTTGGTGCAGAGGTTCATGAGTACCTGGCTGATCTCGATTGGATCGGCCAGGATGATTCCCGCGGAAACCTCGATATTCTGTCTGATCTCAATCGTGGCGGGCAGGGAGGCGCGCAGCAGTTGCAGCGACTCTCTGATCAGGGGCGCTATATCGATGGGTCTGCGCTCCTGTTTACTCTGGCGGCTGAAGGCGAGGATCTGCTGGACCAGGTCTCTGGCCCGGTAGGTGGACTTGATGCATTGCTCCAGATTGGTCCTTGCCCGCGTTCCCTCCGGCAAATCCCAGCCGGCCATTTCGGCATATCCTAAAATACCGGCCAGGATATTGTTGAAGTCATGGGCGATGCCGCCCGCGAGGGTGCCGATGGCCTCCATCTTCTGGGACTGGCGCAGGCGCTCCTCGAGGATCAGCCGCTCTTTCTCCAGCCGTTCACGTTCACTGTAAAGCTGGGTAATGGCCAGGAGCCCGGCAATCTGATCGGCGACCCTTTCGGCCAGCCTCAGATCCTTTTCCCTGTAGGCATCGACCCGACGGGAATAAATATACAGGACCCCGAGAACCAGGTTCTGCGAGATCAACGGAACTGTGATCAATGAGATGAGTTCCGGGCAATACGCGGCAGCGGAGCCAGGGAAACGGGCCTGGGTATCGGGGTTGTCCATCTGGAGGAGCAGGCCTTTTCGGGTCCTCATGATCTCCTCGGAGATGGTTCCGGCCAGGGGAAAGGGTTCTCCGAGCCGTCTCACCGGCAGCTCCACTCCCCAGGCATAGGTGTTGATCGCCACATCTTCTTCCGGCGGGATAATGGTAACGCAAAGTCGATCGCAGGGGATCAGTTGCTGGAACTCCCGGGCAAACTGTTCGTAGACCTCCTCCGTTTTTATTGACGAGCTGATGATGCGTCCGATCTTGGCTAGAACCCTGTTTTCTTCAACCAGGCGCCTGGCCTCCTCCTCGCTTTTCCGCAAGGCCTCGACCATCTGCCGGCGCGCGGTGATATCCCGGGATGTCCCCACTATTCCCAACGGCCGCAGCTCGCTGTCGCGTAAAAAAGTCACGGCGCATTCGGCCCAAACGACAGAACCATCCTTACGGACATGTTCGAGTTCCAGGGTTGACGACCTGAATAAATCGACCCCCTCCATATTCTCTTTGGCCAGTTCCGCCGACAGGGCTTCCAGCGCCGACTGGAGAGAACCGGGCGACATGATTTGTTCCAGTTTCAGCCCTTGTATTTCCTCCGCATTGTAGCCCATAAAGCGCTCTACCGAAGGGCTGAGATAGGTTAATCGCAGATCCATGTCCATCGTCCAGATCACATCCGTCACGTTCTCGGCAAGGAGACGATAGCGTTTTTCACTCTCCCGGAGGGCGGCTGTCCTTTCCTTGATTTTTTCCTCCAACAGGTCTTTTTCCTGGCGCAGTTTATCCTCGGCCACTTTCATCCGCAGAACCGTCTTGATCTGGGCGGCCAACAGGTAACCGTCATAGGGTTTCGTGAGATAAATGTCGGCGCCCGCCTCCTGGTCTTGGGGATCTATTTTCTCGGCGGTAACCATAATTATCGGGATATGGTGGGTTTCGTCATCCCTTTTGAGTCTGCGACAGGTTTCGTAACCGTCCAGCCCCGGCATCTTGATGTACAGGAGGATCGTATCGGGCAACTCGGATTTGGCCCGGGCAATGCCTTCCTCTCCTGAGGCGGCGATTATCACGCGACAGTCGGGAATGAGCTTGTTTATCAGGGCTACAACGCTCAGAAGGTTATCCGGCCGGTCATCAATAACCAGTATTTTTACCATCATCTTTTTCTCCCAGCTGCTTTCAGCATCAATCGACATCGGGATGGGCGTTCCTTTAACATGTCTTTGTTGAGGGGCAGGCGGAAACAATTAGACCGACTCTAATTAAATTCTCAAAAAAGTCAATCTATTGATGAGCAAGTATCTTGCCGCGCCCACCCTGTGACAATAAAATCTTTAGATTAAAAAGGCCCTGCCCTCAGCCTACCTTACTAGGGCTGTTAGCAGAAAAATGTTGACATAAAAGTCAATCGTTCTATAGGAATCCAGCAATGTATAGCTTT